>NZ_DJLC01000129.1:16175-29829 GCF_002434875.1 Acinetobacter sp. UBA6526
TCATTTGTAAATGAGTGAACTGTTTCAACATGACCATTTAACACTTTGTATTTGTCATCTAAAACTTTTAATACAGGTGTAATTGCATTTGTTGTACAGCTTGCAGCAGAGATGATTTTGTCTTCATCTAAGATGTCAGCTTGGTTCACACCAAATACAACGTTCTTCATGTCACCCTTACCAGGTGCAGTCAACACAACGCGGGCAACGCCAGCACATTGTAAATGCTGAGCTAAACCATCAACATCACGCCATTTACCAGTGTTGTCGATAAGAAGTGCATTATCAATACCATATGCTGTGTAATCTACTTCGCTTGGGCTAGAAGCGTAAATTACTTTGATGAATTGACCATTTGCGATGATCGCTTCGTTTTCTTCATCAACAGAAATCGTACCGTCGAAAGTACCGTGAATAGAGTCACGACGTAATAACGAAGCACGCTTAGCTAAGTCACCATCAGATGATTTACGCACAACGATTGCTTTAAGGCTTAAACCACGACCCAAACCAGATTGGCTGATGATTAAGCGCGCTAAGATACGACCAATACGACCAAAACCGTAAAGAACAACATCTTTAGGCTCAGCAGCAGTTGAGTTACCTTGGATTGGAGCAACAGCTTGAGCAACAAATGCATCAACATCGCCACCTTGGTTCTTGTATTCAACAGCAAGTTTGCCGATATCAACTTCAGCTGAACCAATGTTTTCAACTTTCATTAACGCTTCTAAAATAGGGAACGTATTTACAACTGAAAGCTCAACATCAAGCATGCGAGTACGACGGTGAGTTTTTAAAATTTGGATTACTGAACGGTTAATTAAAGAACGACCGTAAACAGAAACCACGATGTTTTTCTCACGGTACAATTGACCAATTAATGTAATCATACGTTCCGCGATTTCTTCACGGTTTTTCCAACGACCTTGGTGTTCTGCGTGTAGGGCAACGATAGTTTCTTTGCTCACAGTTACGTCCTCTAATTTATATATACTGGGCGTGAATTTTTAAAACGCCATTATTGTAATAGAATTATCATCAAGATTGAATCAAAAGCTGCTAAACGAGCTAAGATTTTGTACTAATTGACTATAAATTCATAAAATACCTATAATTATTTTTATGAATTTTGGTGAATATTCATTTTCATGACCCGCTTGAGTTGATTTTCACTCATACGGATGATGAAGCTACTGATAAATATAGTTATCCTTTACACGATCCTAATAACTACAACAAACAGTACGATCAAAAATTAAAATCACCAATCAAATAAAATCAACCTATTGAAATATAATAATAAAAATTATATTTCAACTCATTACAACACTTAACTAAATCAAGGTAAAAATGAATTTTAAAATATGGTTATTACTCATTAGCATTCCTCTTGCCTGTGAAGTCTCTATGGGCTTTATCGGATTATTTGGATTGCTACTCACAAATATTGTCTATTTTCCTATTTCTTGGATTGGTGAGCCCTTTTTCAACTGCAACGGTGAGGTTGGCTGTCTGCCTAAGGAATATGGACATATTTTAATGTTTCTCACCATTAACCTAATGTACTACTTATATGCGAAGCTTAAAGGCCTTTAGTTCAAAACTAGACTCATATTAATCTTGCTCATTATCACTGAGCCGTTTTGAATATTGCTGTAAATTCAATTCCAAATGTTGTTTACGTAGTCTTTGTTGATACAGATGGATCGCCCCTTCGATCACCAAAACCAAGACGGCTAACCAAATCGGTATATAAGTAAGCCATTCTTCTGCACCTATTTTTTCTCCTAACATCAAAGATACTAATGCTAGTAAAACTGGCTCTAAATATCCTAACAACCCAAAAATAATCAATGGTAAGTATCGACTTGCTAAAAGATAACATCCCAAACCAATCGCACTTAATGCGCCTAAGCCCATGACGATAAAGGTTAAACTTGGATAGTCAAAAAACTTCAAATAAGGTGTGATACCTGTTTGTGTCAAATAAATTGCAATAGGTAAAATCAATATAAGATCCCACCAAAATCCACCTAAATTATCAGTATTGATTTTTTTCCGAATCACAAAATAAGCTGCATAACCGATTGCAACTAAAGCTGTTTCCCACGCAATACTCCCCAAACGCCACATTTCGTGTCCTACACCAAACACTGCGAGTAACACAGCCAAACACTGTAACTTAGAAAGCTTTTCACCATATAAAACACTTCCAGCGAGCACCAGTACAAGAGGTAATAGAAAATAACCAAGCGAAACCTGCAATCCCCTACCATGCATCGGCCCCCATAAAAAAAGCCATAATTGCGCAGAGGTTAGAACCGAGGTTAGTATTAACAAGAGGAGTAAACTAGGCTTTGCTAATACTCTTTGGAAAATAGTTTTAATATGACCCAAATCACCACTAAACCACATAAATAGAGTTAAAAATGGCAAGGTCGCAATGATGCGCCAACCAAAGGTTTGCTCACTATCCAATGCACCTAAAAATTGGGTATAAAAATAAAGAACACCAAAGGTCACAGAAGCCAAAACTGAATACGCAATTCCCTTAAACATTTTGACCTCTGGAGAGAAAAGTGGTTCAAGAAAAACTTGATTAATCCACTATATGAGAAATAAAAAACCATGCAAGCGCATGGTTTAAAAATAAAGTGCTGTATCTAGCGATGTTCAGGGTAAATAATATCATTAATCTCATATCCAAGGGACTTGGCATAATTTAGATATTCATGAATCACTTCTTTTTTCGGATTTGGTGTTCGTGAAAGCACCCATAAATATTTGCGCTTAGGCTCACCAACCAATACAGTTTGATAATCTTCATCAAGTTTTAAAATCCAGTAATCCCCTCGCCCAACGGGTATCCAACGAACACCTTCAGGTAGGAAACTTACGCTTAATTTAGTATTAAAGGGTGCGTTCACGACAAATGCTTCACCAAGACTTTGCTGAAGATTTCCATCAATGTCATAGCATTTATTATCGACAACAATATTGCCATTTTCATTTACGGTATACGTTGCTGAAACGTTATACGCACACTTACGTTCGAAATACATCGGCTTGCGAGCAACTTCGTACCAAACACCCAAATACTTGTCTAATTCTACTTTTTCAACGGTTGCTAAGGGCTTCGCTTGAGCATAAGAGATTGTTGCTACAGCCAATCCAGTTAAAACAGCTCCACCCACTGCAATTTTTGCTAAACGCCAACTCGCTTTCGGGAAATTTTTAATAAAGGGCATCAGAAATCCTCAAAGCAGAAATTTGTTATAAATAGTCATATACTTAACTTAGAAACATAGCCTAATTTATAAACAAAAACTGTTGCGATATGTATCACTTTTGAGGATTTCTCAACTTATTTAAGACTGCAACATATGTGCTTTTAAACGCACGATTTCATCACGAAGTCGCGCTGCTTGCTCAAATTGTAGCTCTTTCGATGCTTTCAACATTTCCTTTTCCAACTTAGAAATATGTTTTGCAAATAACTTTGGATCAGAAAGCAAATGTTGTTCATCAGCACTAATTGACTGAGCTTGCTCAAGCACTTTTTCATCGATTTCATCATCGGTCAGCACTTCGCCCGTATCAATTTCTTTAATTGTTTGGCGAACTGCACTGCGTGGTGTAATTCCATGAAGTTCATTAAACTCAATTTGCTTATTACGACGGCGCTCAGTCTCATCCATCGCTTTACGCATAGAGTCTGTAATGCGATCAGCATATAAAATGGCCTTACCTTTCACATTACGCGCTGCACGACCAATCGTTTGAATCAATGAACGTTCTGAGCGCAAGAAACCTTCTTTATCCGCATCCAAAATTGCAACTAGAGATACTTCTGGCATGTCCAAACCTTCACGCAGTAAGTTAATCCCTACCAAAACATCATGTACACCTGTACGTAACTCATGAATAATTTTGACACGCTCGACCGTATCAATATCGGAATGTAGATAAGCAACTTTAACCCCATATTCTTTGAGATATGATGTTAAATCCTCAGCCATACGTTTGGTCAACGTCGTCACAAGAACACGTTCATTCAACTGCTTACGAATATTAATTTCTGATAGCACATCATCGACTTGGGTCAGTACAGGCCTTACTTCAATTTCAGGATCAATCAATCCCGTTGGACGAACCACCTGCTCTACCACTTGCTCTGACTTTTCCAACTCATATTGCGCAGGTGTTGCACTGACAAATACGGTTGTTGGGACAATACGTTCCCACTCTTCAAACTTCATTGGACGGTTATCCAATGCACTTGGTAAACGGAATCCATAATTCACCAAATTTTCTTTACGCGAGCGGTCACCTTTGTACATCGCCCCAATTTGAGGAACGGTTACATGCGATTCATCAATAATCAGTAACGCATCTTCAGGAATATAATCAAATAAGGTTGGAGGCGCTTCACCAGCCGAACGTCCAGATAAATGACGTGAATAGTTTTCAATGCCATTGGTATACCCCAATTGCTGCATCATTTCTAAGTCATAACGGGTACGTTGCTCAATACGCTGTGCTTCGAGCAATTTGTCATTGTCTTTAAAAAATTTAAGTTGATCTTTGAGTTCATCTTTAATGGTATCAATCGCACGAGTCAAATGGTCTTTCGGCGTGACATAATGACTTTTCGGGTAAATCGTTACACGCGGAACTTTCCTTACTAATTTACCCGTCAATGGATCAAACCAGCGAATTGAATCAACTTCGTCATCAAATAACTCTACCCGAATGGCATCCTTATCCGATTCTGCTGGGAAAATATCAATAATTTCACCACGGATACGATATGTACCACGTAAGAATTCTAATTCATTACGCGTATATTGCATTTCAACGAGACGGCGAATGATCTCATCTCGACTCACTCGATCACCTTGTACAATATGCAACAGCATTTGCATATAGGCATTTGGATCACCCAAGCCATAAATCGCTGAAACTGATGCAACAATAATGGCATCACGACGTTCTAACAACGCACGCGTTGCAGAAAGTCGCATCTGATCAATGTGATCATTGATCGCTGAGTCTTTTTCGATGAAGGTATCTGAAGAAGGTACATAGGCTTCAGGTTGATAATAGTCGTAATAACTTACAAAGTACTCAACCGCGTTGTTAGGGAAAAATGCTTTAAATTCACCATAGAGTTGTGCAGCTAATGTTTTATTGTGCGCCATGATAATGGTTGGTCGCTGCGTCTGAGCAATCACGTTTGCCATGGTATAGGTCTTCCCCGACCCCGTTACCCCAAGTAGCAACTGATTACGAAAACCTTGGTCAATTCCTTTGACTAATTTTTCAATTGCCTGTGGTTGATCACCCGCAGGTTGGTAATTTGTCACTAAATCGAAAGGTTGATTTTCGCTCACAAGTACACTCTTTGATAAAATTTAAACGGTAGTTTAGCAAATCAATTTGGGCGAATTGATACTTTTCAAGATTAGTTTCATTTAATTAATACGGTAACAGTTGCCCATCCCAATTTAAAAGCTTTCCATTTTGATGTGCTGTTAAATTCTGCATAATTGTTATCAATCGTTCTGTTGTTTGTTCAGCGCTATACAGTTTTTCTGGTGAAATATTGCGCTGAAATGGCTTGGATAATGCTGAATCAGTCGTTCCAGGATGAACGCTTGCGACAATAATATTAGATGACTTACGCGACCATTCGATACTTAGATTTTTAATAAACATATTTAATGCTGTTTTGGTCATTCGATAACTGTACCACCCACCTAAGGCATTATCTTCAATACTTCCAACTTTGGCTGATAATGATAGCCATTTTAAATCATAGTTTTTGCTCAAAATAGGTGCTAAGGCTTGCGCTAGATGAACATGTGTCATAACGTTTTGTGATAACGACTTATAAACCCATTCATCATGAATTTGGCTTAAGCTCTTTTCAGGCATATAACCATTTTCATGTAAAACACCAGCACAACAATAAACCTCTGTGGGTTGAATATGACTTAAAAACTCCTGAATCAATTTGATTTGACTTGATTCAGATAAGTCAGCCTGTAAATCACAATCCCTTAGACGTTGTCGGCTAATACAAAATACCTTCTTCTGAGCCTGCTTATTTAACAACTCAAAAAGTGCTCGTCCTATTCCACCTGAAGCACCTGCGATAACAATACTCATATGCGTAGACTATATATTCACCACTTGAAAGTTTGAGCTTAAACAACAAGATGTGAATTCCGTGTTAGCTATATTTATTCTCTATGATACAAGTAGTTTTTCAAGCTAAAATTATGCTTAACAAATTGAAATTATTAACATAACAATTAAATATTTTTACTTGACCCTAGTACCAATCAATAGCAACATGAGTAGAACGATAACCTAAAATATGAATTCTAATGACTTACCAATACCATGATGAAACCATAGTAACGGAACTCCCTGAAGATACGGTCTTTGTATTTGGCAGTAATCTTGCTGGCATACACGACAGTGGTGCTGCGCGTGTTGCTGCACAGCATTTTGCTGCGGTGAAAGGTGTAGGTCGTGGTTGGGCTGGACAAAGTTTTGCGATTCCAACACTCAATGAACACATCCAGCAAATGCCTCTCTCTCAAATTGAGCATTATGTTGATGATTTTAAAATATACGCAAAAAATCACCCCAAAATGAAATACTTTTTGACGGCTTTAGGGTGCGGTATTGCAGGCTATAAAGTTTCAGAAATCGCCCCATTATTTAAAGGCATTCACAGCAATGTGATCTTCCCAGAATCATTCCGCCCTTATATCGAAGAAGATGCAGTTTCTCAATTTCCAAATTTAACAGCAGCAACAGTACATGCGTTTATTAATGATGAAGTTATTTTTTACTTCAATCATGGTTATGAATCATTTGAAGAAGCATTAAACCAAACTCAATTATCTGCAGCTGAAAAAGCGATTGCTCTTGTTGTATTAAATGAAGAACTTTATCCGCGTGATCGTTATGGTCGGGGTAGAGAGCATGAGATCAAGGATATTCTAGGTAAATTGAATGGTAAGATTTTCAATTTCCAGAGCAATTCTGAGGGTGCAATGATTTTTGTGAGCGTGATTATTGCCTTGATGGAACTCTATGACATTGATGAATATGATTTTATTAAACTTTGGCGTGGTGAACTAGAAATACAACATCCTCTAAATCGTCATTAGTAATAAAAAAGCCAATCATATCGATTGGCTTTTTTATTAACGTTTACCCATAGAACGGCGTGTCCCACGAGGTGGCATCCACGTACGATCAGCATATTGTTCAGGTTTTGGACGAACCTGATTATGCGTTGCATCATCATCGTCATTTTGCGCAGATGGCATCGGGAATGGTAATTTCACCAAAGCTTTCTTCGCTTTAGGATTTTCAGTACTCATTGAAATTCTCTCGAAATCTAAATTTCTAGTCGCTATTGTAATAGATTTTTGCGGTATTTATAAAAATAAAAAATGTAAAAAACACCGCTGTGTATTTGGTAACTTTTTATTCAAACACGGTAAGTTTCGACCACTTTTAAGTCTATTTAAGCTAAGATAGCTTGCTTTTATTTTTAATCCCATAAGAAGGAATAATGCCGTGGACGTACGTCTCTCTGATCGTGTCAATGCTATCAAACCGTCCCCTACACTTGCAGTAACAAACAAAGCTGCTGAGCTTAAAGCTGCTGGTAAGAACGTGATTGGTTTAGGTGCAGGCGAACCAGACTTTGATACCCCTCAACACATCAAAGATGCTGCAATTGAAGCGATTAATAATGGCTTTACAAAATACACAGCTGTAGACGGTACTCCAAGCTTAAAAAAAGCAATTATTGCGAAACTCAAACGCGATAACAATTTAGACTATCAAGCAAATCAAATTTTGGTTTCTTGTGGTGGTAAACAAAGTTTCTTTAACTTAGCACTTGCTTTGTTAAATAAAGGTGACGAAGTCATTATCCCTGCTCCATTCTGGGTAAGCTATCCAGACATGGTGATCATTGCTGAAGGTACACCAGTAATCGTGAAATGTGGCGAAGAGCAACGCTTCAAAATCACACCAGAGCAATTAGAAGCGGCAATCACAGAAAAAACACGCTTGGTGGTATTAAACAGCCCGTCAAATCCAACAGGCATGATCTATACCAAAGCTGAACTCGAAGCTTTGGCAGAAGTCTTGCGTCGCCACCCACAAGTTTTTGTTGCTTCTGATGACATGTATGAACCAATTCGTTGGGAAGATGAGTTCTACAACATCGCAACCGTTGCACCTGATTTATATGACCGTACCATCGTTCTCAATGGTGTCTCTAAAGCATATGCAATGACAGGCTGGCGTATCGGTTATGCTGCTGGTCCTGCAAAAATCATTGGTGCAATGAAAAAAATCCAATCGCAATCAACTTCAAACCCGACTTCAATTTCACAAGTCGCTGCTGAAGCTGCATTGAATGGTCCGCAAGATGTATTACAGCCAATGATCGAAGCATTTAAACGTCGTCACGATTTAGTGGTAAATGGCTTAAATGAAATCAATGGTATTTCTTGCTTACCAGCTGACGGCGCTTTTTACGCATACGCAAACATTCGTCCGCTTATTCGTGCAAAAGGTTTAAAATCTTGCACAGAGTTTTCTGAATGGTTACTTGAAGAAACAGGCGTTGCTGTTGTTCCTGGTGATGCGTTTGGTTTAGGTGGATTTATGCGTATTTCTTATGCAACTGCTGACGAAGTTTTAGTGGATGCTTTAGCGCGTATCAAAAAAGCTGCTGATTCCATTGAAGGTGTTGATGCTGCAATTGCATCAATCGAAGCAGAAAAAACAGCTTAACACCTAAAAAGATGTAAAAAGCCTGTTTCGACAGGCTTTTTTATTATTAAGAAAGACGCTGCGGACGAGATAAACTTAAGTAATGACAATAAAAGGGAAAACTTTCATTCAAACTTATTTTTTGAATCTTTTGCTCTAGTACATTCCACGCATAAGCATGCGCTTGTTTGAAAAGTCCTTGCTTCTCAAATGCAAATAAGAATAAAGCATTTTCCCTATTCTCTAAGTTTTTATTTGATAATAAATTTCGAGATTTTTCGAGAATTTGTAATTGATGTTCAGTCCACTTATCACCAAACCAAAGCTGTAATAAATCACCTAAATACAGTCGCTCATCACTGAAAGCAGCGAAATGTATATTGGCATTTTCAACAGATTGATAATATTGTGTAGGATTTTGAATGATATCTAAATAATTTTCTTGATAATAAGAAAGATTTGAAAAGATAGATTGAATACTGAGAATAGTCATTTTGACCTCCGATTTAGCCATTTTAGTGCTGGCAAGTAGGGTTAAATCCACACTGCTTAGATAGATATCTAAACGCTTTCTAACTCGAATCTAGCAATAGAATTTCCAAAGTTCAAGCTATTTTTTAAATTTCAAGCTAATTGTGCAAATAAAAACCATACGATATAAAAATGAAGAAAACATGACACTTTTAACTTGACCGATTTCAAAAGCCCCCTATAATGGCATTCAGATTCTCCCATAGCTCAGTCGGTAGAGCGACGGACTGTTAATCCGCAGGTCCCTGGTTCGAGCCCAGGTGGGAGAGCCAAGATTCTAAAAACCCACTCTTCATGAGTGGGTTTTTTATTCACAGCTCAATAAGAATATGTTTCAATCCAGCCAAATTATTTTCATCCTTATTGGATGTATCAGTACAGCACTTCTTTTATATAGCTGCCTACCCGCTTTCTTTAGAAAACAAAAATTCTTCGCACGACCCGTTATTACCTCATTTGAATCACAAATGTTTCTACGATTACAACAAGCTTTTCCAAATGATCATGTATTGGCTCAGGTTGCATTTAGCGCACTCATAACAAGTGATCATTATAAGTTAAGAAATAAGTTCAATCGAAAAGTGACTGATTTTGTGGTGTTAGATAGAGAGATGAAGGTTATTGCGATTGTTGAACTAGATGACCCAAGTCATATAGGTAAAGAGCTAGAAGACCAACAACGAGATCAAATGCTAAAAGAAGCAGGTTATTACGTACAACGATATACACAAATTCCATCTGTAAAGCAGCTACAGATGGATATTCGCTGAATTTAGTCTTTAAGGTTGATTATCGGCAACTTGCTCAGCATTTTTCTGCTGTTCAAATTTTTTAGCAATTTCGGCATGTTGCTGGTCATATTTACGCTTAGTTTCAGCATCACTTTTTGCAGCCAGAAATGCCATACCCACAATAAAAATCGGAATGAGTAAACCCAAACTCATTAACAACCAAGGAATACGTCTCTTTTCTGCAGCGTTCTGACTCATAAAGGATTCTGTCTCAAATTAGGCCTTAATAGAGTGCAACAATATAACAAAAAAAGAGCCTCTATAAAGAGACTCCTTGCTTAAAATTAAAATCACAGTTTTTGTCGGTTTAAAATATTCCCGTACAGTGAGGACTTTGACTTGCATCTTTTTGCGCATCAGTTAAAACAATACCTGTACCCGCAGACATATTGGCTTGAATAAAATCTACAGCTTTGGCATTTTCACAAATGATTGCTTGAGTATGAGTCGCATTCGGAACAATCTTCAACTCATAACCATTTTCATAACCTGCTTGTGGGAAGAACTGTAAAGCCTTCGCTTTCATGTTGGCAAACATACTTTGTGTCACCACGGGGAGTACAGCTTGATCTTTCTCTCCCTGAAGCATCAATACAGGGGTTTTAATTACCTTTTCAGCTGTGGCATTTGTTGCCGGCTGAGTTGATTTTAAAAACTCTTGTACCACAGGATCTGTTTTAAACTTCGTCAGATCAATACCGTATCCTGACAGTTGATGTGTTGTATCTGCTAAGTAAGCAACGATCCCTGCTTTGAATTTCTCATGCAAACCATTTGCAGCATCTTCACCAGAATAACTCAAACAAGCCCCATCATCACCATTACGCCCATAAGCTAACTCAGCAATATCAGCCGCACCTGATGTAAAGATTGTTTTCAAATCATAGTTACTTTCATACAAATATGTCTTGTCGGAATCAGCACGCTTATTGTCATCTCCATTATCATTACATGCTGATAAAAACAGTGCTGAAATTGAGAACGTCATTGCCAATGCAATTTTTGACCGTTTCATAAAATATCCTTTTAGTCTTTGTCTTTTTTTTAAGCATGAAACTACATGCACTGTTATTAATACATAAAAAAAGTGCCCTTGTATAGGACACTTTTCAACTAATCAGTCAGATTAAGATATTAATTCTAAAAAAATTCCTGCAAAAATAATCATTCCAACCCATCGATTGTGACGGAATGCCCAGAAACAGATTTGCGGATCACGCTCTTTGGTCTTTATTGCTTGATAAATAAAATCTAATCCTACGAATATCAATGCGATTAACCCAAATGGCAGCAAAATATTTTCTAAATATAGTGCAGTGCCTATTAAGCCTAAACTAACAATTTGCAGCAATCCTATAATTTGAATATCAAAACGCCCAAACAAAATTGCGGTAGATTTCACACCAATTTTTAAATCGTATTCACGATCAGTAATTGCATATTGAGTATCGTAGGCAACAGTCCACGCTAAATTACCAAAATATAATAACCAACATGTCAAATCAGGTGTTTTCCCTACTGCTGCATAAGCCATAGGGATTGACCACGAAAATGCCGCACCTAAAAACACTTGTGGCAAATGCGTATAGCGTTTCATAAAAGGATAAATAAAGGCTAAAAATAGCGCCCCAAATGACCAATAAAACGTTTCAATCGGCAAGAAAAATAATAAGCATGCGCTTGCTATAACTAAGCCCAAAAATACGAATACAGCTTCTCTTGCCTTGATCACACCTGTTGCTAAAGGGCGATTCTTAGTCCGTTCAACATGTGCATCAACTTTTCGGTCAGCAAAATCATTAATCGCACAACCAGCCGCTCTCATAAAAAAACAGCCTAAAATCATGATTATAAGTACTTTTAAATCAGGAATACCCTTTGAAGCAATCCATAATGCCCACATTGTCGGCCACAAAACCAGTTCTGTACCAATCGGTTTATCAAAACGACATAAATAGTAATAGGCTTCTAAACGCTGCCGCCAAGAGATATGTTGCACTGTTTCCATGAAGAATCCTTAGAGTCAATGCTGTCGAATAAACTGTTCAAAAGCAGGCAAGAAAGTTTCTTGCACAATGAATTTACAACCGTGCCACGTATAACAACTTTGCCTAGTCCAACCCTCGGCAAGATAGATCACACGTCGCTCACACTTAGGGTCTGTACGCTGAAATAAGAACCACCCAATCGGTTTGTTCCCGATATGCTTAAATATACGCGCTTTTTTTTGCAAACTTAGAATCGGAAAAATACTTTTGGCTTTTACCCAAGCTTCGGACTCACTACCATAAAGATTGGTTTCTCTTACCCATGCGATATGCTGATAAGGCATCCGCATCCACTGGCTGTCGGTAAAAGTTAGACGTTGATAATGTTCTTTTATTCGTTCTACATGAAACTCACCACCACCCAGATCGGTGAGTTGCTGTGTTAATGAACCTGACGCATACAACCATTTTTTTAATTCAGTTGGGATCTCTTTGCCCTTTATTCTGTTTGGTCGTAAATTTCGCATGCGTTGCTCACTAAAAACATCGCGTTTAGTTTACATGAATTTTTCAGTAAATATGTACAATCTTCCAATCTATTAATGACATAAAAAAAGCTCGCCGAAGCGAGCTTTTCTGAATAACAATGTATTACAAGCTGTAGTACATGTCGAATTCAACTGGGTGAGTAGTCGTGTTAAGACGACGTACATCTTCAGTTTTAAGTTCGATATATGCTTCAAGCATTTCTTTAGTGAACACGCCACCTTTTAACAAGAACTCGTGATCAGCTTGAAGTGCTTCAATCGCCATTTCCAAGTTGTGAGCAACTGTTGGGATTTTTGCTTCTTCTTCAGGAGGAAGATCGTACAAGTTCTTGTCAGCTGCTTCACCTGGGTGGATCTTGTTCTGGATACCATCAAGACCAGCCATCAACAATGCAGCAAAACCTAAGTATGGGTTCATCATTGGATCTGGGAAACGAGCTTCGATACGCTTGCCTTTAGGGCTAGAAACATATGGAATACGGATTGACGCAGAACGGTTACGCGCTGAGTAAGCAAGCATAATTGGCGCCTCATAGTGAGGAACCAAACGCTTATAAGAGTTCGTTGATGGGTTAGTAATCGCATTTAATGCACGCGCGTGCTTGATTACACCACCAATGAAGAATAATGCCATTTCAGATAAACCAGCATATTCATCACCAGCAAACAAGTTCTTGCCATCTTTAGAGATAGACATGTGAACATGCATACCTGAACCGTTATCACCTACCATTGGCTTAGGCATGAATGTCGCAGTTTTGCCGTATTGGTGAGCAACGTTCCAAACAGCATATTTGAACTGTTGTACTTCGTCAGCTTTGCGAACCATTGTATTGAAGCTCACACCAATTTCTAATTGGCAAGAAGCAACTTCGTGGTGATGCACTTCTACGCGGCCAGGGCCCATGATGTCTTCGATACGAGCACACATTTCAGCACGCATATCTTGGTGAGAATCAACTGGAGGAACTGGGAAGTA
>NZ_DJLC01000003.1:0-4272 GCF_002434875.1 Acinetobacter sp. UBA6526
CCACAGTTGATGGCAAATAATGTTGGTGTGAATACACCGTTGCAATTGGGTTTGGCAGATTTTATTTATAGCCGTGGTTATCGCGAGCATTTGGAGCGCTTACGTCCAAAATTGATGCAGCAGGTTGAACAGTATCGAGCCTATATCTTAGAAGCTTTTCAAGGGCTGCCAATTGCCTTGAGTCAGTCTGAAGGGGGATATGCACTGTGGTTACAGTTACCGAAATCAATTTCAGGCTTAGAACTCTATTATTTAGCTCAAGCAAAAGGGATTAATATCGTGCCTGGTGAAGTGTTTGGTGAAGATAAACGTTATCAGCATTTTGTGCGTTTAAATGCGGGACATGCTCTAACAGAAGAAATCCGCCAAGCGCTTCAGCAGTTGGCGGATTGGGTTCGGAAAAGCTTACATTAATCAAAATCTGCTTTGAGGACGATACGATAACGTGCTTGTCCTGAATGTAGCCGCTCAATCGCGTCATTGAGCTGAGACATTGGATAAAGTTCGATTTGCGGTGCGATATTGCGTCGCGCAGCAAATTGCAACAGTTGGCGCAGTGCCAAAGGAGAACCAGTCGGTGAGCCTGTGACAGACTTTGCGCCATCGATCAATGCGCCGACCGATACAGGCACAGGTTCTAATGTAAGACCTAGAAAATGTAATGTTCCATTCGGCGCTAAGGTACTTAAATATGCCTGCCAGTTCAACGTCACATTGACCGTACTGAGCAGTAAATCGAATTTACCTCGTTGTGCTTTGATGGCTTGAGCATCACGGCTATTGACCACATGGTCAGCCCCCATCGCCTTGAGTTCATCTGTTTTATCAGGGTTTGAACTAAACGCCGTAATCTCACAGCCCCATGCTTTGAGCAGTTTAATTGCCATATGACCTAAGCCACCGATACCGATGACAGCAACATGATGTGTCGCTTGGATTTTATGTTTGAGCAAAGGATCAAACACCGTAATGCCACCACAGAGAAGAGGACCTGCACTTTCTGGATCTAAATCATCAGGTAGGGGAATGATCCACTGCCAGCCTGCACGGACTTTATCTGCAAAGCCTCCCGCATGTCCGACGATTGTGGCAATACTTTCGCCTGTACATAAGACTTGATTGCCACCGATACATGGATCACAGGCTTGGCAGGTTTCTGCTGTCCATCCAATCCCAACACGTTGTCCCAATTTCAGCCCTTTTGCTTCAGAACCGAGTGCAACGATTGTTCCGATAATTTCGTGTCCTGCGATCACGGGATAACTCGATGAGCGCCAGTCATTATTGATCACAGAAATATCGGAATGGCAAAGACCACAATATTCAACTTTAACTTCAACTTGATGAGCTTGTAATTCACCTGCATCGAATTGATAAGGAACCAGTTGCTCACCAGCTTGCATGGCTGCATAAGCACGTATTTGGTTGTTACTCATGGACAGACTCCTATGGAAGGAAAATCGAGAGAGAATTTATTTGAAATGACAGTGATTTTCATGGTCATTGACCATCCCAACCGCTTGCATAAATGCATAGCATGTCGTTGGCCCGACAAATTTAAAACCACGCTTTTTGAGTGTTTTAGATAAGAGTTGACTGATCTCAGTTTGGGCAGGTGCAGCACGATAATTTTCAACATCATTATCCAGTGCTTGATGATCTACAAAATTCCATAACCAAGCAGATACATTGCCGACTTCTTGCTTTAATGCTTGCCAAGCAATCGCATTATCACGAATGGCTTTGAGCTTCCCAAAATGGCGAATCAATCCAGCATCTGTGAGTTTGAATTCAAGTTGATCATCGGTCAGCGCCGCGACCTGCTCAATGGGATGTTGGAAAAAATGAGAACGATAGCCTTCACGTTTTTTAAGCACTGTAATCCATGATAAGCCTGCTTGCTGACCCTCAAGACAAAGCATTTCAAATAAGCGAGCTTCATCGTGTTCAGCTTTGCCCCATTCTTCATCATGGTAAGCAATATACAGTGGATCATCTGAACACCATCCACAACGTTGAATGGTCATATGTTGAAGCTCCTTATTGTTATTTGAAAGTGATTATTTAAAGTGTAAAAGATACCCATTCATTTGGGCGAGTATCCCAAAAATAGAGTTCAGCTGTTTCTAAGTCTGTAAATTTAAGCCAAAAGTCTTTACCTGATTTGTCTGCAAAGCCCGTGCTAATCAACAATGCATCCTCTGTGATTTCCATGATCCAACCTTGGTAGCTTGTTCCATTGATGATGATTTTTTGTTGATTCCCAGACTCTGCAAACGTCACCAGACGTTCAATCAATGCTTCTGACATTGTAGATTCCTAACGTAAATACGGGTATGGATTAACAGCTCCACGCCCTTTGCCATTTAAATAAATGCCATAGTGTAAATGTGGTGCAGTGTGGCGTGCATTACCTGTATTTCCCACATACCCAATCAAATCACCTTTGCGGACAGTGTCACCGACGCTTAAACCACGTTTGTGTCCATCAAGATGTGCGTAATAATGCCAAGTCCCCGCTGGACCAAGAATCCAAATGACCTTACCGCCTAAATTATTATTGCGTAAATCTGCAACGAGACCTTCGGTAGCACTATACACTTTCGTGCCACGCTCTGCCATGATATCAATCCCTTCGTGGCTTCGCCCTTGACTACGGGCAGCTCCCCACGTATCGCGAAGTTGACTTCGACTGACGCCTTTGACAGGAACAGGCAGGCGATTATCCAAGCGCATATTTTTAAGCTTATTGACTTGGGCATTGGGTAAAGGTGTTGGTTTCTTAGGGGTGGTGGCGCATGCTGATAATAAAATCATCACTACACCAAGAACCGTATAAGAAATTGAATGTCGCACGCAAACTCCTTGCAGTTGATATTCAGCGTTCGAGTTCTAAGCCTTCTGTTTTGCTGTTATCAACTTTTTCATGGCTGTTGGAATGCCTTTGGCAATGGCATTTTCAGGACTTAACCATATGCCATTTAACTCGATACTGAGTTGTTCTTTTTGGTCGTGTTCCACGTGGAACAGTTTTTCATTCAGCAACCAAGTAAAGTGTGTGAAGCTATGGCTAATCTGCAATGATGATACTTGAGCTTGTAGTTTAAAGTGCTGTTCAATCTGTTGTAATTCGGTTGCTTGCTCAATGATGGGTAGGCAATACAAACCGCCCCAAAGTCCATGAGATTCTCTTTGTTGCCATAGCCACTCGTCATCCGATTGGATTAGCAATACATCGGCAGTTTTGATGGGTACAGGTTTTTTTGCTTTTTTAAATGGTAGTTCTTGCTCTAAACCTTGTTGATACGCTTGGCAATGTTGCTGCATTGGGCAGTATAAACATAGCGGTTTTTTCGGGGTACACACGGTTGCGCCTAAGTCCATGATCGCTTGGGTATAATCATGGTTACGCTGTTGTGGGCATAGTTCCTCTGCGATATTCCACAAGGCGCGTTCATGTTGTGGTTTAGAGAGGTCATCTTCAATGGCAAAGAAGCGTGCTAAAACACGTTTCACGTTACCATCCATAATCACACCATATTGACGTAACCCCAGCGACATTAATGCGCCAGCGGTAGAACGTCCGATCCCAGGCAGTTCGATCCATTGTTCTAGAGTTTCAGGGAAATGACCCTGTTGGCTAACGATGCCTGCTGCTTTATGTAGATTACGTGCACGTGCGTAATAGCCTAATCCTGCCCAATAGGGGGCAACGTCATCCCAACTAGCTTTACCCAAATCTTGTACGGTAGGAAAGCGCTCAATAAAGCGGTCAAAGTATTGCAAAACTGTTTTGACTTGGGTCTGTTGTAGCATGATTTCTGAGACCCAAACTTTATAGGGATCGTCGGCAACTTGCCATGGTAGGTCGTGACGACCATGTTGGTCGAACCATGTGAGGAGTGCATCAGAAAATGAAAAATCAGACATGAATCAGAACAGTAAAAAGCAGAAGTGTAGTATAGCGGAAATGGAGAGGGGAGTTTGTGAATGCAAACAAATTCGTTATTAAATTCTCATTAATATTCGCTGGTGCACAGGCGGCATGGATGCTGCCCATTGAGCTGTGGTATCAGGGATGTACCATCAGCTAAATAGAGGTGTTTTGTTACTTTTGACCCATCAAAAGTAGGTGCTATTCTGCACGAAAATATTTGCATTTGGGAATGAAAGTGTGAGCAGTGATAGTATTACGGAATTCTCATCCAGTTTCAGGATATGCCTTTGGCAAGTTACTTTGGTTTTGCCCAAAGTAACCAAAGGCATTTGTTG
>NZ_DJLC01000003.1:4573-5357 GCF_002434875.1 Acinetobacter sp. UBA6526
CAAAGTAACCAAAGGCATTTGTTGGACTGACATTACATCCATGTAATGCAGTCCAACAGGCGACATCCATGTCGCCTTAGCACCAGTAATATTTACAAGATTTTAATGTTCAGACTTCCTAGTAGCCTAGTAAATGTTTTCAAGGTTTTTTGAGTGCAGTTTAGAGTTCGACTTTTTATTTTAAATGCTTATCTAACAACTCATACATGGCTTCAAGCCCCTGATGTTCAGCCTCAGCGTTATAGCCTAAATCCACGTTATTCGCTTTAGCACGTTCATCCGCAAGCGGATTACTAAAACCATGTTTTGCATCTTCAAAAATCACGACTTCATGATCAACGTCAGCATCGTGCATTTCCTGACGGAAACTTGCTACATTGTCCAAAGTCACCATGCTGTCTAGTTCGCCATGTAACACAAGAATCTCAGCTTTCACTTTGCCTTTTTCCGCTGGGGCGCTTGCTGCCAACACAGCATGGAACGTTACAACGGCTTTAATATCAGCACCTGAACGTGCTAAATCAAGAACCACTTTACCACCGTAGCAAAAACCAATCGCCGCTAATTTTTCAGTATTCACTTCGGGTTGCGCAGCTAAAGTTGCTAAACCTGCTTGTGCTCGATTAACGATGGTGTCCGCTTGTTCAAATGTTTGATTCATCCAAGCCGATGCTTGAGGAACTTCTGTGGTGACTCGTTTATCGCCATACATATCAATTGCGAGTGCGGCGAAGCCATGCTCAGCAAGCTCACGAGCACGTTGTTCTGTGTATTCATTACGTCC
>NZ_DJLC01000201.1:0-471 GCF_002434875.1 Acinetobacter sp. UBA6526
ATCTGTGGGTGAAGTAATGGCGATTGGTCGTAACTTCCAAGAATCTGTACAAAAAGCACTTCGCGGTCTTGAAGTTGGTGTATGTGGCTTTGATGAAAAAGTTGAAGCAGGTACAGCCAATGCCAAAGACATCATCTTAAAAGAGCTAAAAGTGCCTGGCCCAGAGCGTATTTGGTACGTTGCTGATGCATTCCGCCACGGTTTCTCTTTAGATGACGTATTTGAAGCAACAAAAATTGACCGTTGGTTCTTAATTCAAATCGAAGACATCATTAAAACTGAAGCTCAAGTAAAAGCTTTAGGTTTTGGTGACTTGAATGCTGACAATATCCGTTCATTCAAACGTAAAGGTTTATCGGACCTTCGCATTGCGAACTTAATGGGTA
Organism: Acinetobacter sp. UBA6526; assembly: GCF_002434875.1. Taxonomy (NCBI): domain Bacteria; kingdom Pseudomonadati; phylum Pseudomonadota; class Gammaproteobacteria; order Moraxellales; family Moraxellaceae; genus Acinetobacter; species Acinetobacter sp. UBA6526. The sequence continues at coordinate 387 of NZ_DJLC01000201.1, forward strand.
TTTCACAAAAGCAATTCCGTAAACAACGTTGGAACTTGGGTGTATATCCTGTTTACAAACGTGTTGATACATGTGCTGCTGAGTT
>NZ_DJLC01000201.1:801-8960 GCF_002434875.1 Acinetobacter sp. UBA6526
GATACATGTGCTGCTGAGTTTGAATCAGGTACAGCATATATGTATTCAACTTACGATGAAGAATGTGAAGCAAATCCATCTAATCGTGACAAGATCATGGTGATTGGTGGTGGTCCTAACCGTATTGGTCAAGGTATTGAGTTTGATTACTGCTGTGTACACGCTGCGCTTGCAATGCGTGATGACGGTTACGAAACTATCATGGTGAACTGTAACCCTGAAACAGTTTCTACCGATTATGATACATCTGATCGTTTATACTTCGAACCTGTAACACTAGAAGATGTACTTGAAATCGTACGTACTGAGAAGCCTAAAGGCGTAATCGTACAGTATGGTGGTCAGACTCCATTGAAATTGGCTCGTGCTTTAGAAGAAGCTGGTACGCCAATCATTGGTACATCACCAGATGCGATTGACCGTGCTGAAGACCGTGAACGTTTCCAACAGATGATTCAACGTTTACAGCTCCGTCAACCAAATAACAGCATCGTAAAATCTGCTGAAGAAGGTATTTCAGAAGCGGCGAAAGTGGGCTATCCACTGGTTGTTCGTCCATCTTATGTATTAGGTGGTCGTGCAATGGAAATCGTATATAACGAAGAAGAGCTTAAACGCTACCTTCGTGAAGCAGTACAAGCATCTAATGAAGCACCTGTCCTACTTGACCGTTTCCTAGATGATGCGACTGAAGTTGACGTAGACTGCGTATCTGACGGTAAAGATGTTGTAATCGGCGGTATCATGCAACACATTGAACAAGCAGGTATTCACTCAGGTGACTCTGCATGTTCGATTCCTCCTTACTCTCTTTCACAAGAAGTTCAGGATGAAATGCGTCGTCAAACGGTAGCAATGGCTAAAGAACTTGGCGTTGTTGGTTTAATGAACGTTCAGTTTGCTGTAAAAGGCAACGACATTTACGTACTCGAAGTAAACCCACGTGCATCACGTACGGTTCCATTCGTGTCTAAATGTATTGGTGAATCTTTGGCAAAAGTTGCAGCTCGTTGTATGGCGGGTCAATCACTTGAATCTCAAGGTTTCACTAAAGAAATTATCCCGACACGTTTTGCAGTGAAAGAAGCGGTGTTCCCATTCGCTAAATTCCCTGGTGTTGACCCAATGCTTGGCCCTGAGATGAAATCGACAGGTGAAGTAATGGGTGTTGGTCATACATTTGGTGAAGCATTCTATAAAGCAGTGTTGGGCTCAAATGAACGTTTGCCTGGCTTACCAACTGAAGGCGAAGTTAAACATGCATTCTTGTCTGTTCGTGAATCAGATAAGAAATACATTACTGACATTGCTCAAAAGTTAATTGCTTATGGTTTCAAACTTGTTGCAACTAATGGTACTTACCAAGTACTTCAAGCAGCTGGTTTAGAGTGCGAAGCAGTGAATAAAGTCACTGAAGGTCGCCCTCATATTGTTGACCGCTTGAAAAATGGTGAAATTCATCTTATTGTCAACACAACTGAAGGCAAACAAGCTCAGTATGATTCAGCGATGATTCGTCGTGCTGCCCTCCAAGGCAAAGTGTATTACACAACGACAATCAACGGTGCTGAAGCAGTTTGCCAAGCATTTGCTGTGAAATTGCCAATGGATGTATACCGCTTGCAAGATTTACAAACTGTAGGTTAATTCTCTACCGATAAGTCCCGTCACCTTATCGGTGGCGGGCTTTTTCTTTTTTTTAATCCTGTATTTTCCCAACCAATTTAGAGGGGACTAAAATGCAACGTTATCCTATGACTCCCGAAGGCAAGGTTGCCTTAGAGAAAGAATTACAACAGCTAAAAACAGTGGATCGCCCTCGTATCACGCAGGCAATTGCTGAGGCACGTGAACACGGTGACCTCAAAGAAAATGCTGAATATCATGCTGCTCGTGAGCAACAAGGTTTCTGTGAGGGCCGCATCCAAGATATCGAAGGTAAGCTTGGCGCATGCCAAGTGATCGATGTAAAAGACCTTGAGCAAAATGGTCGTGTTGTGTTCGGGGTAACAGTTACTATTGAAAACCTTGATACTGAAGAACGCAAAACTTACAAAATCGTAGGTGATGACGAAGCAGATTTTAAAATCAATAAAATCTCAGTGAACTCTCCAATTGCACGTGGTCTTTTAGGTAAGAGTGAAGGCGACGAAGCGAAAATTCAAACACCACAAGGTGAAGTTGAATACGAAATCGTAAGTGTGGAATATCTTTAATATTCTATATGCAATTAACCCCTCGTTTTGAGGGGTTTTTCTTCTCAAGATACACTGTGGAAATTCAATGGACTCATCTTTGATCAACTCTCCTGTTAAACATTGGTGTGAGTTCGAATTTATTTCCAAAACAGTGAAAAATCCGAATATCCATATTAAAGGTAATTATTCTTATTACTCAGCCTATTGGGATCAGGGTTTTGAACGTTGTGTTGTCCGTTATTTACATGACAAACCATCTTTGCCTGAGAAGCCAATCGATCAACTCCATATCGGTAACTTTGTTTGTTTTGGTGCTGAATGCGTGATTATGATGGGTGGCAATCAACTCCATCGCCCAGATTGGATTTCGACCTTCCCTTTTGATACACGCAGCTTTCTACCCGCTGGTGATACTGTGATTGCTGATGGTTGTTGGATTGGCAGTCGAGCAATGATCATGCAAGGGGTTAAATTAGGTGAAGGCGCTGTGGTCGCCACAGGTGCTGTGGTCACTCAAGATGTGCCGCCTTATGCTGTTGTTGGCGGAGTTCCTGCCAAAATTATCAAATACCGTTTCTCCGAATCTGATATTGAAAAATTGCTCTCGATCAAACTCTATGACTTTGATGAAAAGCAGATTTTAAAAATGCGTGAAACATTGCAGACGGATGATGTGGAAACCCTTCTCAAGCATCTAAGGAAAGATTAATCAAACTTTTTACAAATAAATCATGTGTATACCTACACTGTATTTTTATGGAAATTTCATATATTTAAAATACCGTAATGGCTTAACCATACTCCTATAAATAATAACTATCCCTATAAATTTACTAGGTTTTATTCATCTCGCAATCGGTTTAATATAAAGCCATAAACAGTATTTTAAACAAAAATTTCACAAGCAATCAGACAGTAATAATAAGGAGCAATCACCATGACTTATCAAAAAATCCTCGTTGCCATAGATGATTCAGAAATTGCAGTAAACGTGATCCAAGAAGCTGCACAACTCGCTAAAGCACTGAATAGTGAAATCACAGTCGTTGAAGTGATGACCTTAGACCCTTACCTAGCTGATGCCTATCTTAAGCTTGGTCAAAGTAATGAACTGATCGAACGCGTACGCAGTTATGTACAAGAAAACTTAGATAAAGCAGAGAAAAAGTTTGAAGAGCTTGGCTTAACCGTTGGAACACAAATACTTGAAGGCTTTTCAATACACGAAGAAATTATCGGTGCAGCACAGAACTTAGGCTCTGATCTTATTATTATGGGATCACATGGTCGTACAGGCATTAAAAAATTTATATTAGGTAGCGTTGCCCAAAAAGTATTAGGAGAAAGTCATATTCCTGTTTTAATCGTGCGTTAATTATATTTATGAAGATTTAACCATCGAATCTTATTAATTTAAAAATCAAAGCCAGTACAAGAGTAATCTTGATACTGGCTTTTTTATATTTATTCTGATGCTAATTGAATTGGTTTTGCCTTTTCTAATACATCTTTTGGTAATTCAGTCGTAGAAACGATAGTTAATGACTGCGTATTTGCTTGAAGGTTTTCTTTCTTAAGATCATTTAATACGACATTCGTATCTTTTGTACTTAGGCTATACATTGCACCTGTCGCAGGATCAATGATCAACAAACCAAGTAAGCCACCAAAAACAATATTTCCAACATACCAACCATTTACGTGTGCTGAAACATTCACAGTTTTAGTTTCGTAGCCTTCTTTTTCAAAGATTACAGTATATTTTTCAGGTACAAAGAAACCTGAGCTTCTTTTCAAACTTACAGTCACAGGTGCTTGTCCTACATGAACTTTTTTACCTGCTTTATTTAAAATCGTAATATTACTGAGTTCTGGCGTACTCTCAAATGTCATTGTCTGAGTTCTACCAGACATAATGCTCGCACATCCAGATAAACTAAGCGCAACGATCCCACAAATAACAGCTAATTTTTTCATTTAATTACCAAATATACATATGTATTCTTTATGTATAATTATTGTAATTAAATAACAGCAATATCCTTTTATACAAATCAGTCTATTAATTTTAGGATCAAGGAATCCAACTAAAAACCTTTAAATTAATTTTATTATTTAAAACATAAATCTCCTCGTCGGCCAATAATTGTTGTTGAATATTCTCTCCTTTTTCATTTATACGCATCACACTTATTTTTCCTTGTGAATTAATAACGCGATGCCAAGGAATACTACTCTCCTGATCCAAATGCTTGAGAACGTAACCAACCAATCGCGCATGCTTAGGAATACCCGCTAACTTTGCAATCTGCCCATAAGTTGCTACTTTCCCATAAGGAATTAAAGCAATAACTTCTAAAATCTGTCGATGCAACTCATTACTATCTTTCACAATTTCCTCTCAAAAAATCTGTTAGCATATTGAAAATCAGAACGAATTCCCTAAAGAACAATTAAAAATCGATGGGCAGAGGAACATAAAAATGCGATCAAAACTGATATTGCTTACAGCCTTATGTCTGACCTTTACAGCTTCATGTACCACCAAAAAACCACCTGTGAAAATTACACCGTATAAATACAAAATTGACGCAGCAAGCCATCTTCCCGTCGTCTATGTAAGCTTTGTCTACACGACCAATCGTCCTGAAGCAAAAGTATTTGATACGCGTTTGCAAATGTACAAAGAGTTAGAGATTTTAAACCGCTACTTCCTTGATGAAGATAATCAAAAAATCTTTAAGTTTAGAATCAATCATTACTACTCTTATCAAGACTTCAGCAAACGAAAATGTGAATTGGCAAATCGTTTGAATCAACCCACTGCCCTCATTCCCGACAACATTCCTGGCGCTGTTAAAAGCTGTTTCTCAAGACGTAAAAGCAAAGAAGTGTTTTTTATTATTTATGACGCATACAATCAAAAACTCAAGTACAACGATATTACCAGTTGGGGGTTTAGAAATCAGGGACAACCTTTTATCTTGATCGATTGGGAACGACTCAACTATCAAACACAAGCCGCAAGTATCCATGAAATGGGACATGCTTTTGGTTTAGGACATGTTTGTGCACCGAGAGCAAAGAAAAGTACACCAACCAATATTATGACCAGCTACGACTGTAAATTAGGTAGCGGAGGTCTACGTAACTTAGGTTTTACCTCAGAACAATTAAATACTATTTTGCAAAATTATGCCAAATACCCTTAGATTTTCAGCTCAATAAAACAACCTAATGCATTCTTTTTAAATTGATAATGACTTTGATCCAAATGTTGCGTTAGATAGTCACTTGCCTGCTTAAATTGTTTTTCATTCACAGGATATGGCTGCCAAAAAGTTTCTAAATTGTCTGTAAAAATTGGATACAGTTGCACAGTTTCTTCATCAAGATTAATCCGAGCAATCATGCCATAAGGTAAAGCCTGATGCTTTTTATATTCACCATTGCTATTAAACACCCCATTTCCTATCCCAAAAACTACTGGTTTATCATAAATATATTGAATCGGCTGAATCGTATGCGCGCCATGTCCAATGATCAGATCAACACCGATTTGTGTAAATAATTTAGCAAGACTTTCTTGCTCTGGATGAGTTGTTTTGAAATCAACCCCCCAATGACAAATTAAGATGACCTTATGGGTAGGATGACGTGTTTTATAATGGATAATCTGTTCAAATAAAATCGTATTTAGACAAGCGACTCCAGCACTCTCCCCTAATGCATAAAAATCATAATCTTGATAGGCAATATCCCGATGCCAATAACCATTAAAAATCGCAAAGGTTTTTTGTGCGCTTCGAATCTCAAAAAACTGATGTGCTTCTTGTTGATCTAATCCAGCACCAATGTAATGGATATTCGCCTCATCATACTGCTGTAAGGTGTATCGTAAACTAGCAGCGCCATAATCCTTTAAATGATTATTTCCGAGGCAAACTGTATTGATATGCACTCTTTTAAATTCTTGGATCGTTTCTTTCGCTTCGGCACCCAATATGAATGCTTTCTTGTCTTGCAGAGGAGAATCTTTTTCAGAGTTAAATACCGCCTCAAAATTCGCAATATTCAGATCATTTTCATTAAAAAAGGCTTTTATCTTTTCAAATGAGTGCTGATAACCATAACGTTGTAATGCGTCATCATTTCCTTTGCATTTTCGAATCTCAGTGTAAAACTCACCAAAGTAAGTATCGCCGATGATATTGATCCATTCGCTTTTTGCTTGGATCGACTTTGATGGAATCAATCCCTCTGTAAAATAATGATAATAAGGAATAATGTGATCAATGCGTTGAATTGAATCAAATAAACAAAAGATACTAATGGTTTGATTTTCTGATCGATAGGAAAAATAAATCTGTTTATTTGCAAGTTCAAAATACAATACGGCATCTAGTTGAGAACACGTTAATATCGAGCTGATCGGTGTCAGCGTATTGCCTTTGAAGCTTAGCTGCTTCTGAAAGACTTGTTGAATGATCTCAATTGGCATTAAAAAAATTGCTTCTGCCAATTGATAAAGCTCTCTAATGGTTTGAACTTGTGTATCAAGTTTAAATTTTTTTAATTCGTTCTGTAATGCAATCTGTGCCTGCTCACGACCACCCAATAATTGATTCAATAATTGCAAAGCTAGTTCTGGAGGTTGGGCAAATGCGATGTACTGTAATAGCTCTAAAACAGTATAAGCTTGTTTTTTTGAACGTCCGAAAAGGTTGTTTTGTCGACTTCCCTCTAGCTCAATCTTTTGATCCAATTTTAATTTTTCAGCTTGAATCATTTGCATCGCAAGGTACAAAACGATCCAGTTATTACAATCCACCGAAAGCGATGTTTGCCAAATCGAATGCTGAAAGTCTTCAGATTTAATCTGCGTTATTATTTTAATTTCTTGAGATAAATCCATTTATTTAAACCTCAATTTATTCATTTTCAAAATGCTGAACATAAGCAATATATCCAGACAAATTATGTTCCTGATCATCTATTCGAACGCGAAAACGATCATGTCTCACATAGAATGCATGTAAAATTTTATCTGGCCGCGCCATATACATTGCAACTTCAGGATAAAAGAAACCTGTCCGTTGGAACTCAGTCCGAAACTCGATAAGCTTTTTCAAATCATCAAAATGTGATTGCTTGAACAGTTCTGCTAAACCAAGCTTCTTCATTCTTTCAATCATTTGATAAGCAGCCATCATTAGCTCTAATAAGGTGGCATAACTGGTCTTTCGATTGCGAATAAAAATCATATGTCTCAGGTAGTTTTTCATACCAAAGAGAAAATACTTTTCCTCTGGGCAAATTTTCGTTAGTTCATTGGTACAGTAACTGAGCCAATGATCATGATAGCGCTCATATCTTTCAGAAATAAAACGTTCAAACATGAGCTTTACTGTACTTAATAATTTTTCTTCTGGTTTGAGTTGATACAACCGCAATAAGGCCAAAGCAGCTTCACCGTCATAATAAACAATACGAAACTTTTGCTTTAATTCCATATTTGGATAATGCAGTACATGAGTCGTTTCACCTTCTGAATTTACCATTGATAAAATTCCATTGGCTAACTTTTTAGCATAATCCAGAAATTGATTATCTCCTGTAAGCTCTTGATATTTAGTGAGCATTAAGATTGCAGCGGCATTTGCGCCTAACTTAATTTCATCTAATTTTTCTGGTTCACTTGCATCTAACATATAAGCAAGCTGAGGTTCTTGCTCGAAATAAAAATGAGCCAAGGCATAATCAATTGCTGACCTTATTTTGTTTAAATGCCCTTCATGATTATCGATCATTAAGGTTTCGATTAGAGCGTAGTTCGTGGTGCAATGCCGAATCGTATTGTAATTTCGAATACTTCGATCAAAGGCAGGAAAACATCCATAAATAAATCTGCCATCTTCTTGAATCTGTAAAGTGATGAATGCTGCATTTTGCTTAATCATT
>NZ_DJLC01000186.1:0-6379 GCF_002434875.1 Acinetobacter sp. UBA6526
CAACGAATTTATATCCACTATTGAAGAAATTATTGAAGACCAAAGATTAGGTAAAATGGTAATCATGGACGATGATGAAGATCGTGAAAATGAAGGTGACTTAGTCATCGCTGCGACGCATGTTCGTCCTGAAGATATTAACTTCATGATTACCCATGCACGTGGTTTGGTCTGTCTCACACTGAGCCGTGAACGCTGTAAGCAACTCAATCTTCCATTAATGGTTGATCAAAATGGCGCACAGCATGCAACAAACTTCACCCTTTCGATTGAAGCTGCTGAAGGGATTAGCACAGGTATTTCTGCTGCCGAACGTGCGCATACAATTCGTACTGCGGTTGCGGCACATGCCAAACCAAGTGACATTGTGCAACCGGGTCATATTTTCCCATTGATGGCGCAACCTGGTGGTGTACTGCATCGTGCAGGTCATACTGAAGCTGGTTGTGATTTAACTCGCCTTGCTGGTCTTGAACCAGCATCTGTGATTTGTGAAATCATCAATGAAGACGGCACAATGGCGCGACGTCCAGATTTAGAAGTTTTCGCAGAAAAACATGGTCTTAAAATTGGTACGATCGCAGATCTAATCCATTACCGTATGACCAACGAGCAAACTGTTGAACGTTTATCACAGGAAAGTATTCAAACCCAATATGGTACCTTTGAACTGTATAAATACCGTGAAATCGGTAACCCAGATATTCATTTAGCTTTAGTGAAAGGTGAGCCAAAAGATGGTATCACGACTGTTCGCGTGCATGGCTTCAATCCAGTTCGTGACTTATTAAAGCTCAATAAAGCAGATGGTTCTCCTGCTTGGAATCTAGACCTTGCGATGAAAACGATTGCTGAAAGTGATCGTGGCGTGTTGGTATGGATTGGTCAGGATCATTTGGAAGACTTAGGTCATGCTTTGCATCACATGAATCAACCAAAACCATTAAAATCAAATGCAGCACTCTCCCAACAATATCAAACGATTGGTGTCGGTGCGCAAATTTTACGTGATCTTGGTGTAGAGAAAATGAAGCTATTAAGTTCTCCGCTTCGTTTCAATGCCTTATCAGGATTTAATTTAGAGGTAGTGGAATACATCACTGCCGATCAAATCACAGCAAAATAATCGAGGTTGCTATGGCAATTCGCCGAATTGAAGGTTTATTACATCTCGCAAGCGAAGGTCGTTATGCGATCTTAGTGGGTCGTTTCAACAGTTTCGTCGTTGAGCATTTACTTGAAGGTGCGATCGACACTTTAAAACGTCACGGCGTTTCAGAAGAAGCGATTACTGTTATTCATGCACCAGGTGCGTGGGAACTCCCAATCGTTGCGAAAAAATTAGCAGCTTCAAATCAATTTGATGCCATCATTGCACTCGGTGCAGTCATTCGTGGCAGCACACCACACTTCGACTTTGTTGCAGGTGAATGTGCAAAAGGTTTAGGTGTTGTTGCACTTGAAAGCACAATGCCAGTGATCAATGGTGTCTTAACAACGGATAGCATTGAACAAGCTATTGAACGTTCTGGTACGAAAGCAGGAAATAAAGGTAGCGAAGCTGCACTTACTGCAATCGAAATGGTTAACTTATTAAAGGCAATTTAAAGCATGTCGCAAACACTTCAGGCCGCTTATGCAGCGAAACGCAAAGCACGTCGTTTTGCTGTACAAGGGATTTATGAATGGCAAATGAGTCAAAATCCTGTACATGAGATTGAAGCACGTACGCGTGTTGAAAATGCAATGCACAAAGTTGACTTAAATTATTACCATGAATTGCTCACTCAAGTGGTTGCTCAACATGAAGCTTTAGATGAGCTCCTTATTCCTGTACTTGACCGTGAACTGACTGCACTTGATGGTGTAGAGCTTGCAGCTTTACGCCTAGGTGCTTATGAATTACGAGATCATCTCGAAATTCCATATCGCGTGGTACTGGATGAAGCAATTGAATTAGCAAAACACTTTGGTGGTGCAGATAGTCATAAATACATCAATGGTGTATTAGACCGTTTATCATCAAAGCTTCGTGAAGCTGAAAAACAACAAGCAAAATAATAGGCTTGATGTTGTATGGCTGAGTTTTCGATTATTGACCGTTATTTTAAACGAACGTCTACCGTAGATGTAAGTTTAGGCATTGGCGATGACTCAGCTATTGTTACCCCTCCTTCGTCACAACAACTGGTGATCTGCACAGATACATTGGTTGCTGGTCGTCATTTCCCATTAGACACTTCAGCGCATGCAATTGGCTGGAAAAGCGTCGCAGTCAATTTATCTGATATTGCTGCAATGGGAGCAAAACCTCACAGTATTTTACTCGCCTTGAGCCTCCCTCATGTGGATGAAGCTTGGTTGGCTGAATTTAGTCGAGGCTTGTTTGACTGTTGTGACCAGTTCAGTGTTTCACTGATTGGTGGCGATACAACTCAAAGCACTCAACTCACCATTAGCGTGACAGCATTGGGTTGGATTGATCACGGACAAGCTGTGACTCGATCAGGCGCTCAAACCGGTGACTATATTTGTGTGAGTGGGCAAGTGGGAGATGCGGCATATGGACTAAAACATCTAGGGCATCCATTACAACATCGCTTAGATTACCCAACGCCACGCTGCCAACTCGGTCAACAATTAAAAGGCTTGGCATCCAGCATGATCGATGTCTCTGATGGACTCGCACAAGACTTAGGTCATATTCTCAAAGCCTCCAAGGTTGGGGCAAAATTACAACTTGAACAGCTTCCGTTAGATCCATCACTAAAACAAATTGAACCACGACATGCTTGGCAATATGCACTCGCAGGTGGCGATGATTACGAATTATGCTTTACAATATCACCGCAAAACTATGAGAAACTACAGCAACAGCAACTCGATGTTCCGCTTACAATAATCGGCGAAATTACCCAACAATCTGGATTGTTATTTGAGTATATGGGCGATATTTACCCATTACATGTTCATGGATACCAACACTTTGCATAAACCTCCCATCCACTTCAACCAAATGAGTTGGTACGACCGCTTTATCGTTTTTTGTGGTGTCGGCTTTGGTTCAGGACTCAGCCCGAAAGCGCCCGGAACGTTTGGTTCTGCCTTTGCGCTGCTGTTTGTTCCATTCTGGTTACAACTTGGATTGCTAGGCAGTATCGTTGCAATTGTCCTCATGTCACTGGTCGGTATTTATATTTGTGGACATACGGCAAAAGTCATCCACGTTCATGATGATGGACGTATCGTTTGGGATGAGTTTGCAGGTCAATCTATTACTCTATTGCCTTTGCTTTATCTACAACAAATGAATTGGTTGTGGGTCATTGTGGGATTTATCTTATTTCGTATATTTGATGTCTGGAAGCCATTCCCTATTAGTTGGGCTGATCAAAAAGTGTCAGGTGGCTTTGGCATTATGCTCGATGACATTATTGCTGGACTTGGGGCCGCACTCTGTATTTTTATAATCCATTTTTATTTTTTGACCTAACACATTAATATTAGGGTTAATTATGTCAACAACAGTCATTATTCTTGCTGCAGGGAAAGGAACGCGAATGCGTTCACAACTACCAAAAGTGTTACAACCGCTTGCTGGTCGTCCACTTTTAGGTCATGTGATTGAAACAGCAAAAAAACTACAAGCTCAGAATATTATTACCATTTATGGGCATGGTGGAGAACTGGTTAAAAATCGCTTTGCCGCTGAACAAATCGAGTGGGTGGAGCAAGCGGAGCAGTTGGGAACAGGTCATGCCGTCCAAATGACTTTACCTGTCTTACCTCAGGATGGTATTTCACTTATCTTATATGGTGATGTTCCTCTGGTTCGCCAAAGTACGCTTGAACAACTACTTGAAGCATCAAGCCAATCAGGCATTGGGATGATTACCTTAAATGTTGAAAACCCAACAGGTTATGGTCGTATCGTACGCCAAGCTGGAAAAATCCAAGCGATTGTTGAGCATAAAGATGCCAATGAAGAACAACGACAAATCCAAGAAATCAATACAGGCATTTATTGCGTAAGTAATGCAAAGCTACATCAATGGTTACCAAAACTGTCTAACAATAATGTGCAAGGTGAATACTACCTGACTGATATTGTTGCAATGGCCGTTGCCGATGGTTTAGAAATTGCATCGATCCAGCCTGAAATTGAGTTTGAAGTGGAAGGCGTAAATGACCGTTTGCAATTAGCGGCATTGGAACGTGAATTTCAGCAACAACAAGCCAAAGAATTGATGCAACAAGGCGTACACCTGATTGATCCAAGTCGTTTTGATCTACGTGGTCATCTCAAATGTGGTCAAGACGTGCAGATTGATATCAATGTCATTATTGAAGGTGATTGCGAGCTTGGCGATAACGTTCAACTTGGCGCTGGCTGTATCTTGAAAAACACACGCATTGCCGCTGGAACAAAAGTTCAAGCCTACAGCGTTTTTGAAAATGCTATCGTGGGCGAAAATACCCAAATTGGACCTTTTGCACGTTTACGTCCAGGTGCAAACTTGAGTAATGATGTACATATTGGCAACTTTGTTGAAGTGAAAAATTCAAACATTGGTCAAGGGTCCAAAGCCAATCATTTTACCTATTTAGGTGATGCTGATATCGGTGCGGATTGTAATATTGGCGCAGGCACGATTACTTGTAATTATGATGGTGCAAACAAACACCGTACTGTGATTGAAGACAATGTCTTCATTGGCACAAATAATTCCTTGGTTGCACCGATCAAAATTGGTCAGGGTGCGACCACTGGTGCTGGTTCAACCCTAACGAGAGACGTCGCTGATCATAGTTTAGCTGTGGAACGCGCTAAACAATTTGAAAAAGCAAATTATCAACGTCCCCAAAAGCTGAAAAAATAAGAGGATATAATTATGTGTGGTATTGTTGGAGGCGTTGCTGAACGTTGTGTAACTGAGATCTTGATCGAAGGTTTAAAGCGCCTTGAATATCGTGGTTATGACTCTGCGGGTTTAGCACTTTTAAATAAAGAACAAATTTTACGTGAACGTCGTGTTGGTAAAGTTGCAAACTTAGCCGAAGCCGTTTCAGAACAGCATTTGACGGGTAATATCGGTATTGCACACACACGTTGGGCAACTCATGGTAAGCCAACTGAAAATAATGCACATCCGCATGTTTCAGGCAATGTTGCAGTTGTTCACAACGGTATTATTGAGAATTACCAAGAACTCAAAGATGAACTACAAGCACTTGGCTATATCTTTACCTCTCAAACTGACACAGAAGTTGTTGCCCATCTTGTCAACGATGCCTTAAAGCAAACAGATAGCTTATTAGAAGCTGTTCAAAAGGTAACACCACGTCTTAAAGGTGCTTATGCTTTAGGTATTATTCATACTGAACATGCTGATGAACTCATCACCGTTCGCGAAGGTTCTCCGCTTGTGATTGGTGTTGGTATTGGTGAGAACTTTATTAGTTCAGATCAACTTGCTTTGTTACCTGTGACCAATCGCTTCGTTTATTTAGAAGAAGGTGATATTGCACGTTTAACACGTACCAGCATTGAAGTTTTTGTGAATGGTGAACGTGTTGATCGCCCAGTGAAAGAGCTTGATGCGACTGTAAGTAATGCATCGAAAGGCGAATATAAACACTTCATGCTCAAAGAAATTTATGAGCAACCTGAAGCGATTCAACAAACGATTTCACAAGCATTGAATGGCAATAATTTGCGTGAAGATTTTCTTCAACATGCCAATGCGGATTTTGAAAAAATTCAGCAAGTACAAATCATTGCCTGCGGTACCAGCTACCATGCAGGTATGATTGCGAAATACTGGTTTGAACAGCTAATTGGTGTTCCTTGCCAAGTTGAAATTGCCAGCGAATTCCGTTACCGCACGCCTGTTATTGTTGAAAATACACTTTATATCTGTATTTCTCAGTCTGGAGAAACAGCGGATACATTGGCAGCGTTACGTGAAACTCAAAAGCGTGCCAAAGCGAATAACATCAATATCAGCACCATGACGATTTGTAATGTTGCAACGTCATCAATGGTACGTGAAACAGATCATCATTTGCTGACACTTGCTGGCCCTGAAATTGGTGTTGCCTCAACCAAAGCATTCACAACTCAACTGGCTGCTTTGATGTTATTGATTCTAAAAATCGGTCAAGTTAAGCAGCGTCTCGCAGCAGCTCAGCTCACTGAAATTACTGAAGCGTTATGGCACTGCCCGAAAGTAATTTTAGATACGCTACAGCACAACACAGCGATTCTTCGTTTATCTGCACTGTTTGTAGAAAAGAATCACTGCTTATTCTTAGGCCGTGGCACACACTTCCCTATCGCATTGGAAGGTGCTTTGAAACTGAAAGAAATTTCATATAT
>NZ_DJLC01000049.1:0-14352 GCF_002434875.1 Acinetobacter sp. UBA6526
CCATTCTGGTTGCATAACCTTCTTGCCCAAATAAGGCGAGAGGTAACGTGCCTCGAATAATAGTAAGAATACCATTCCCTGCGCCGTATAAAGCCGCACCAAGCAAAGCTAAGACATATCCATCAACGAATAAAAAAAAGAGACCAAAGAAGCTAATCAATCCCCCCAAACGACTCGACCAACTTGGGTGTAAGTTTTTAAACAAAGAGAACTCAAGCAGTCTCGCTATAATCTGCGCGGGACCAATCATCATCCCAATCGCAAGGGCTGTTGATACACTAAAACCAGTGGTTTTTAGCATAGATAATAGATGAACTGAAACTGTCGCCACAACAAAAGATTGTACCGTCAAAATAACAGCTACCAACATAAAGAGTCGATTACCTTCTTTGTGTACCGTGGTTTGGCTATTGAGTTCTTTAGCATGAGCTTCCGTGCTTTGCTCTTCTCTAGGAAGTAAAAAATAATGCAACGGTAGACCTAGAAGTAGATGAAACAATGCCAGAATAAAACAACTGATTCTCCAACCGTATAAGCCTTCTAAAAATACGATTAGCGCCCAACCGATGGTGCTGGCTAAACCGCCTAATAATGTCACACCAACAATCGCCGTTTTTGCATCTTTACCAAGTAATCGGCACAATGTTGAAAATGCAGCATCATACAGGCCAAATGCCATACCAATACCGAGCATTGTCCACGCAAAATAATAAATAAGTAGATGAGTAGAAAGCCCTAAACATATCAGCCCGACAGCAAAGAATATTGAACCAATAGACAGTGCTTTTCTTCCACCAAATTGCTCGATAAACCGTCCAACTTTTGGAGAGCAAATACCTGTAACAATAAATCCCCAAGACAATCCTGCAATCACTAAAGTTAGAGACCATCCTGTGTCTTTGGCAATAAGATTAGCCAGTACTGCGGGTAGATAAAATGTGGAACTCCACGCAAGAATTTGCGTGAAGCCCATAACAGCAATGAGTTTGTATTTTTTTGAATGAAGTGACATCACAATAAAGAAGTATCCATAAGGTATTGAGGGGCAACGCAAATCTGTTTATACACTGCCTTAAATGCATAGCTCTTAAACATTAGCCAAATAAGCAGCTATTTGATCTACCGTTGCTCTTGCTGTTCTAGAAACCCCAATCAGTGTAGCGGATGCCATGCCTGTCCATTCCCCATAGCCAACCAACCAAAGGTTATTTACTTTTATTGAGCGTCCATCATTCACAGCAACCGTCTGATCAGGTTCCACAACATCCAGACTTCTTAAGTGATTCAGTGAAGCCTTGAATCCTGTACACCAAATTACAGCATCTACTGCTTGTGTTGAACCATCAGCCCACACAACTGAATGCTCTTCAAATGCAGTAAAAGGTTCTCGGCTATGTAATACGCCACGTTCGCGGGCCTCTTTGACACTGTCTATCATGACAATATCACCCAGACCTCCAACGTGTTGATCAATCACACGACCTTCCTGTTGAGCTTTTAAACGTTCAGTTGCCCGAAGAAATAAAACACGCCCATCAACATCATCCGATAAAAACTGAGGTGGTGTTACTGTGACCCAAGTTGTATCTGCAACTTTTGAGACTTCGGCAAGAATTTGTGCCCCTGAGTTACCACCACCAACTATAATCACTTTTTTATTGATAAAAGGCTCTGGATTTACATAATGAGCTGAATGCGTTTGTAATCCTTCAAATCGTTCATGTCCTTCATAATGCGGAATATAAGGCTGACTCCATGTCCCTGTAGCACTGACCACCGCTTTAGCTCGCCAATATTGATCGCCAGCATACACATCTAAACAGTCATCTTTTTGTTCGATATGATCGACATGAACTGGTCGAATAATCGGAAATTGATAGCGTTGCTCGTATGCAGACAAGTAGTCAATCACTTCATTTCGCGTTGGGTAGTTTTGTTCAGTTGTTGGCATCATCCAACCTGACAACGAACTCCAAGTATTTGGAGAAAAAAGACGAAGAGATTCCCAAGCATGTGACCATGCACCGCCCGCCTGAGATTGGTCATCTAAAATAATAAATGGAATTTTCTTACGTTTGAGGAAATAAGCTGTGGCAAGGGCTGCCTGACCACCACCAATAATGACTACATCAACTTCAGCTTGTAATTGAGTCAAAGCTTCTCTCCTATTCTTTATTGTCATAATCAAAATAACGCCCAGTCTGCTCAACAGACTGGGCATATTTCATACAATTTTCAAGCGTTTAAATGAGCCTTTCAATTACTCAATTGATCAAGATACTTTTCAGCATCTAAAGCAGCCATACAGCCTGAGCCTGCCGAGGTAATTGCTTGACGATAAATGCTATCAGCAACGTCACCCGCAGCAAATACACCTGCCACAGAGGTTGCTGTTGCATTTCCAGAAGTGCCACTTTGTACTTGAATGTAGCCATCACGTAGGTTAAGTTGACCGTCAAACATGCCTGTATTCGGTTTGTGACCAATAGCAACAAATAAGCCCTGAACTTCAACATCTTGTGTGCTTCCGTCCGAAGTTGACTTCAAGCGAACTGAAGTAACACCAGTGTTGTCACCCAAAACCTCATCAATTTGATTGTTCCAAAGAATACTAATTTTGCCTTCTTTTACTTTTTCAAATAGATGATCTTGTATAATTTTTTCTGAACGTAAAGTGTCACGACGGTGAACGAGAGTCACGTGAGCCGCAATATTAGATAAATAGAGTGCTTCTTCAACCGCAGTATTACCACCACCGACAACCATAACCTTTTGGTTTTTGTAGAAGAAACCATCACAGGTTGCACATGCACTGACACCTTGACCCATGAATTTAGCTTCAGATTCAAGACCTAAGTATTGTGCTGTCGCACCTGTTGCAATAATCAGTGCATCACAAGTAAATTCTTCCATGTCGCCTTTAAGCACAAATGGACGGACGCTTAAATCAACTTCATTGATGTGGTCATACACAATCTCTGTGCCAAAGCGTTCAGCATGTGCTTGCATACGATCCATTAATGCAGGACCTGTTAAACCTTCAGGATCGCCCGGCCAGTTATCTACCTCAGTGGTCGTTGTTAATTGACCACCAAGTTGTATACCTGCAATCAATGTGGGTTTTAAGTTTGCGCGTGCTGCATATACAGCGGCACTATAACCCGCAGGTCCTGAACCTAAAATCACTAATTTAGAATGTCTCTTTTGCATTTCTGATCACCTAAAGTTTATAAGCTACGTTGATTGACACGCTTAGATAATTCTTCTGCCGACTCTTTTCGCTCTGAATAACGATCTGTGAGGTACTGACTTTGTCCACGAGTGAGCAAGGTAAACTTATATAGTTCTTCCATGACATCGACAATTCGATCATAGAAGGATGAAGGTTTCATTCGTCCATCTTCTTCAAACTCTAAAAAAGCTTTTGGAATAGACGATTGGTTCGGAATAGTGATCATGCGCATCCAACGGCCTAAAATACGCATCTGGTTTAAGCTGTTAAAAGACTGCGAACCGCCACTAACCTGCATCAAAGCCAAAGTCTTTCCTTGCGTTGCACGAATTGCACCACCCGCCAGTGGGATCCAATCAATTTGCGATTTAAAGATTGAACTCATGGAGCCATGACGCTCAGGTGAGCACCACACCATGCCTTCTGCCCAAGCGAGTAAATCATGCAACTCTTTCACCTTTGGATGCTCAGTATCCGCATCTTCTGGCAGAGGCAATCCTTTAGGATGAAAGATTTTCACCTCGGCACCAAACTGCTCCAGAATACGTCCTGCTTCCATCACCGCCAATCGGCTGTATGAGCGCACACGGTTTGAACCATAGAGCAATAAAATACGTGGTGGATGATCTAGCGCTTTGGCCTGTACTTTTTCTAAAGTAGGTTGATCCAAAAGATTCATATCTACATTTGGGAGAGTCATAGAAATTACACCTCTGCTTTAAAAAACTTTTTCCTGAGCCACAATGACACACTAACTAAAGCAATCAACACTGGTACTTCAACCAGTGGACCAATCACCGTGGTAAACGCCACAGGTGAAGCCAAACCAAAGGTTGCAATCGCGACAGCTAAAGCGAGTTCAAAGTTATTTCCCGCAGCAGTAAATGAAATAGCTGTGGTTTTAGGATAGTCGTTCCCCATCCACTTACTCATAAAGAAACTAATGAAAAACATCAAGACAAAGTAAATTGTTAAAGGAATTGCGATACGCAGAACATCCATTGGCAGGCTTACAACGTCACCACCTTTTAGGCTAAACATCGCCACAATCGTGAATAACAAAGCCAACAAACTCAGTGGACTGATCTTAGGTAAGAAGATATTTTGATACCAGTCCAAACCTTTAGCTCGAACTAGAATGAATCGACTCATAAAGCCAAGGAAGAATGGAATACCTAAATATACCAGTACAGCATGGGTAATTGTCCAAAAATCGACATTGATCACTTGCCCAGCAACACCAAAATACGGCGGTAAGAAGGTCAGGAATAACCAAGCATAGGTACTAAAGAATAGAATCTGGAAAATACTGTTAAATGCCACCAATGCCGCAACATATTGGTTATCACCGCACGCTAGGCCATTCCAGACTAAAACCATCGCAATACAGCGCGCCAAACCGATCAGGATTACGCCTGTCATGTATTCGGGATAACTCTGCAAAAATATAATCGCCAATGCAAACATCAAAACAGGTGCAATAAGCCAGTTCTGTACCAAAGACAAAGTTAAGGTTTTTTTGTCTTTAAACACTTGTGGTAGCGTAGCATAGTCCACTTTTGCCAAAGGTGGATACATCATCAAAATCAGGCCAATCGCAATCGGGATATTGACTGAATCCACACTCATTTTATCTAATGCCACTGAGGCTTGGGGAAAGAACACACCGATTGCAATCCCCAACGCCATGGCAATAAAAATCCATAGCGTGAGGTTACGATCTAAAAAAGATAATCTTTGTTGAGCCATGATGATCTCATTCAATATGCGAAATTTGATTGATCGCTGCAATCAACTCAGGACGAGACATATGTGCTGTATCGAGTGCAAATAAAGCATCTAAACGGCGGTTGATATGATCGACTGTCACTTGAAAAGCTTTGAGCTTTTCTTCTTTCGGCAAATCTAAATGTGATGGATCAGCCAAGCCCCAATGTGCTTTGATCGCACCACCTAAATAAAGTGGACACGCTTCTTGTGCTGCTGAATCACAAACAGTAATCACCACGTCAGGTTGATATTGTTCGCAGTCATCAATGGTTTTGCTCCACAATCCATCAGTTGCAAGACCAAGATTTTCTAGAGTTTCAATCGTCAATGGGTGTACCTGTCCCGATGGTTTACTGCCTGCACTATAAGCTTTCCAACCCTCTGGGGCACGGCTGTTAAAAAGAACTTCTGACAGGATGCTACGGCAACTATTTCCAGTACACAAAAAAAGAAATTTCATATTATTTTACTCGCAATAACTATTGATTTGCTGAAATGATGGGGCAACTTTTGGCTGTATATCGGCATTTTTAAGGATGTTTAAGACGTCTATGCACCAAGTGGGTAAATTGGGATTGAGACTGTAATAGACCCATTGCCCTTGACGTCGATCTTGTAAAAGACCAGAAGAGCGTAGTAAGGCTAAATGCCGTGAAATCTTGGGTTGGCTCAACTCTAGTTTTTCAGTCAAGTCGCAAACACACTGTTCATTATTTCCAAGAACCAGCATGACGATATTAAATCGTGTTTGATCAGCCAAACATTTAAAGAAATTGATTTGATCCATATTTTTACTCACTCAAATATACGGATATATCAATATTCACATATATCCATTAAATTTTTATTTCAATCGCTGCCCATTTGCATCAAGTACTTGTTCACCATCTTCTTTAGTGAAAGCACCCTTTTGAGGGTGGGGCAGAATTTCTAAAACTAGTTCTGACGGACGACTTAAACGAGTTCCTAATTTAGTCACCACGAATGGACGGTTAATTAAGATTGGGTACTGAAGCATAAAGTTGAGTATTTGGTCTTCAGTCAAATCTTCCTGATCAATTCCTAAATCTGTATATGGAGCAACATTCTTACGAATAGCCTCTCTCACGGTTAAACCTGCATCCGCAATCATTTGAATCAGTTCATTTTTAGATGGAGGATTTTAAGATACTCAATTACTTCAGGTTCAATGTTGGCATTACGGATTAATGCCAATGTATTACGTGATGTACCACATTCAGGATTGTGATAAATTTTAACATTTGAAGTAGCAGACATTTGCTCAAACTCAACAGGATCTTTGAATATATTTATATACGAATAAACACATATATGCAATTCCATATTTTTTATAAAATCTAGAATTGCATTTTAATTAATTTGTATTAAGATTAAATAAAAGGAAATGGCTATCTTCCTTCAACAAACCGCCACTATCGGCTGATGATACCTACGTTACCCTTATGCAGGGTGCGTAGTTGTGCGCTCTGCTTTTTTCAATGGAGCTGCGCTATGCTGTATCAAATTCTTAAATCAATTTCCTTTAGTTTTTTAGTTTTCTCTGTTTAACTGGCAGGGAAAATCCATGTATATCTCCTTTCTTTCAATAGGTCTTGGTGCTGTTCTAGGTGCTTGGATACGTTGGGGAATTAGTCTTCAATTTAATCAGTATTTCCCAAATATTCCTTTAGGCACAGTTCTAGTGAATCTTGTTGGTGCATTCATTATTGGTTTTGCTGTCACTTTTTTTGCTAGTAGCTCTTTGAATCCTAATTACAAGTTATTTCTCATTACTGGTTTTTGTGGTGCATTAACCACATTTTCAACATTTTCAACATTTTCAACATTTTCAACATTTTCAACATTTTCAACATTTTCAACATTTTCAATCGAAGTTGTTTCTTTACTTCAAAGTGGCAAATTTGAATATGCTATTTTGACAATTACTGTCCACGTTTTAGGTTCATTGCTATTTACTTTGCTTGGCATATTTACCTATCAACTAACGACTTAACATTAGTCAGGAGTAGAATTTAATGAACGGATATTTAGTCACATTTTATACTGAAATGAACCAAAGGTATAAAAATACCCCCATCCATGAATGGCTCTTAGAACTGACAAGAGAGTTAGGATTTAAGGGTGCTACAGTCATTCAAGGGTCAGAAGGCATTGACCATACAGGACGATTACATTCAGCTCATTTTTTTGAATTGGTTGACCAGCCTGTACAAGTCCAACTTGCTCTGAGTGAAGCACAGTCCGAACAATTATTCACACATCTGAATCAAGAAAATATCAGAATTTTCTATGTAAAAACTCCCGTACAATTTGGCACGATTGGTAATTTATAAGGAAAAGAATGATGAGCTATAAAAATGTTCCTGCTGGGATTAATCCACCAGATGACTTCTACAGTATTATTGAGATTCCTCAAAATATTGATCCTGTTAAATATGAAATGAATAAGGAGTTTGATGCCATTTTCATTGACCGTTTTTTAACAACATCCATGTTTTATCCTGCCAATTATGGCTATATTCCAAAAACATTGAGTGAGGATGGCGATCCATTAGATGTATTGGTTATTTCACCATATCCTGTTGCGATTGGTGCAGTGATCAGAAGCAGGCCTGTGGGTGTGATGTATATGGAAGATGAACATGGAATTGACGCTAAAATTATCGCAGTCCCTCATTCCAAGTTATCAAAGCTTTATGATCATATTTTAAATATTGATGATATTGATCAGCTTACTTTGAATCGAATTCAGCATTTCTTTGAACATTATAAGGATCTAGAGGAAGGCAAATGGGTGAAACTCCAAGGTTGGGGGAATGTAGATAAAGCGAGAGAAGAGATCACAGTATCTATCAATGCCTATAAATAACTTCTTTCTGACATCATGATATTCATGATGTCTTCTTGATTTTATTTCTATAATTCTATTTTCCACTTATGAATTATTTCATCGCCACCCTTTAAAAAGTCACCTAATGAAGCTTTAAACGCATAACGTAGAACAATTACATTAAGGCAATCTCCTATTAATCGAGTAGGCATATTCGACACATCGTCCAGATTTATGATCGTTCTTAAATGGCAATCACACAAAAAAGCTTAATCCTTTCTGAATGTTCATGATTTGCGATGACCATATCAGTTAATTTCAGTAGAGAATCCACACCTTTACGATAAGCTTGTTCATGTGGTACTTCAAAGTATGAGGATATTTTTAACAGTGCATTTTCTGAACAAGAAATATTTAAAGTTGAGTTTAATAACACAGTATTCATATTTCTGATTCCTTTTATAACTTATTAAAGTTAAAGGGATAGTTTAAGAATCTATCCCTTTATAAAATTATCGTAGTAACAGGATTGGTTTGCTTGAATTGGAGATGAGTTTAGTCGTTGTACTGCCAATAAAGAATTGACGTATCTTTGAATGACCGTAAGCACCAACAACAATCAAATCGATTTGGTGTTGTTCGGAGTAGTTGATAATCGCCTTTTCAACTTCGCCATCCGAAGTGTTTAGAGTGATATTAAACCCCTGTGATTCAAGCTGTTCTTTTGCCCAATCTATTTGATTTTGCATCTCATTATTGGGATTTCCCACATAAACCAAATGTGCTGCAAGACCTTTAAGGAGGGGGCTTGAGGCAATTCGTTCAACACATTTTCTTGCTGTTGAACTTCCATCAAAAGCAACTAAAAATGATAATGGCTTTTGAAAAAGAGTGGAGGTAATCAACACTGGTTTATGAATAGCACGAACAACACTTTCGATCTGCGACCCAATTTTATCGGAACGGTATTCTGTCTGAGTGCCGTGTTTCCCCATAATCAACACACGAATCTCTTCTTCCAATCCAACAACAGTTTCCAATAAACTGCCATGTCTTTGGAAACTATGAGCATCCAGACAGAACTTTTCAAATACATATTTTTTTGCTTCTCTTAGCAAAACTTTTCCATGCTCAAGTTCAATCTTGCCTTTACGTTCTTCAAGCTCAACCAACTCTTGCAAAAGTGTTTCACGGCTACCCAAACCAATTGCGCCACTCAAGTCTTGAGGTGCTTGTGCTTTGGGTGTATCGATTACATGTAAAAGTTCAAGTGGTGCGTTGAGTTTTTGGCTAAACCACGCTGCATAATCACATACGGTATTAGTACCGAGTGAGCCATCTATACATGCAATTATTTTTGACATTCTTCTAACTCCTTTTAGTGATTACTCAAGCGATCCAACGCATCTGGTTTATCGTGAATACCAAACTTTTCAACCATTGTTTGACTTGCTTCATTCATACCGATTAATTCAACTTCAGTACCTTCACGTTTAAACTTAATAACAACTTTATCAACTGCTGCTACGGCTGAAACATCCCAAAAGTGTGCTTGGCTCACATCAATCACAACTTTTGAAATCGCTTCTTTAAAATCAAAAGCTGCTGTGAATTTATCGGCAGAGCTAAAGAAGACTTGTCCCTTAACAATGTAAGTTCTCGTATTTTCAGCATCATCCAATACAGATTGAACCGCCATATATCGTTCGATTTTGTTGGCAAAGAATAGAGCTGAAAGTAATACACCAATCAGGACTCCGTAAGCTAAGTTATGTGTCGCAACTACGACAATCACAGTAGCAATCATCACGATATTGCTTGAAAGAGGATACTGTCGAATATTTTTAAGAGAGTCCCAGTTAAAAGTTCCAATCGAAACCATGATCATGACCGCAACTAGAGCAGCCATTGGAATGACTTTTAACCAATCACTGATAAAAACCACCATGATCAGCAAAAAAATACCTGCACAGAACGTTGATAATCGGGTACGGCCACCAGATTTTACGTTGATAATCGATTGTCCAATCATGGCACAACCTGCCATACCGCCCATAAATCCTGAAGCAATATTGGCAACCCCTTGACCTTTACACTCACGATTTTTATCACTCGTTGTATCTGTCAAATCATCAACAATCGTCGCTGTCATCATTGACTCAAGTAAACCAACTGCTGCCAATGCGGCTGCATAAGGAAAAATAATTGTTAAGGTTTCGAGGTTTAATGGGATATCAGGTAGTAAAAATACTGGAAGTGTGTCTGGCAATTGTCCCATATCACCTACAGTACGAATATCTAAGCCCAAGAATATTGCTGCAATAGTTAGAACAACAATTGTTACTAAAGGAGAAGGAATTAAAGAACCAATTTTAGGAATTAATGGGAATAAATAAATGATACCCAAACCAACAGCAGTCATTGCATATACATGCCAAGTTACATTGGTTAATTCGGGTAATTGAGCCATGAAAATGAGAATTGCAAGTGCATTCACAAATCCAATTACCACAGATTTAGACACAAATCGCATCAAAGAGCCTAACTTTAGAAAGCCCGCGATAATTTGAATGACACCAGTCAGAATTGTCGCTGCTAACAAATATTCGAGTCCGTGCTCTTTAACGAGTGTCACCATGAGTAAAGCCATAGCACCTGTTGCTGCGGAAATCATTCCTGGTCTTCCACCCACAAACGAGATCACGACTGCAATACAGAAAGATGCATACAACCCAATTTTGGGATCAACACCAGCAATAATTGAAAATGCAATTGCCTCTGGAATAAGTGCTAAAGCAACGACAATACCCGAAAGTACATCACCACGGATATTCGAGAACCATTGTTCTCGTACATTGGAAAACATAGAAATAGCCTATTTTATAGTTTTAGATAAAGGCTAGTGATGTGATATATACATTACACAAGCGACTACACCACATCACTAGACAGTGATGAGTTAATTTTCAATACAGGATGAAAAAAACTAAGGTGGAGTAGTCGTCATATAGAAAATAAGGAAAAATGATATTGGAGTATTAGATACTACATAAAAACTGATCTAAAGTCCATTTTGTATAAAGAAAGTCATGCAATATGAGTAGCTAAAATTAACAATATTAACTGAATCTAATGACGCAATATTGTTAATTCAAAGCCTGCACCGACTGTTGCAAACCTTTTTGAATATCTTGAACATGAGTGAGATCATGCGTTTGCTCATAATCTGTTTTAGATTCATCATTGTAAAATTCCTCAACAATATCTAACCCTTCTTCACCGCCTACCTCAAAGCCGGCATTGCCATAGCCCTGCCTTGCCACATGATCTAACGCCTCCTGATAAAATCCTGCTGCCTTGCTCTGCTGATCAATCTGTTTAGCATTGCTAATCGCTTCCTGCAAATTAACACCCTCCCTTAAAGTTAAATCCACGTAGTAAATCGGAGTTCGGTAGCTTTGCGTGGTACTTTTACCTCTGAGCGTGAGTTGCAATGGCAAACATGAAAGTAAATCACCTGAAGCCGAGCTGTAATAACGTAATCGTGCTGCCAAAGTCCGAATGCTATTAAAACCTGTGGTTCTAAAAATGAAAGTGCCGAATTCATCCGATTCATCTAGGTTGACGTAAAGTCGTCCATAAGGTTTACATAGTCCACCTTGTGCCAAGGGACATAAATCAGGTGATGGACATGGATGCTGTTCAATGCCACTTTGTCCAAGGCGCTGACAGGTTTCTCCATTGCCTGAACAGATTAAGCGTCCTGTTTGTCGATCAAATAAGCTGTACTCTGCCCGTAGATTCAGTTCTGGATCATTGAAGATCATCCGCACTGGAATGCTTCTAAGTTTTTGATTCGATGCTTTAGCTCGTAGTTGTTCATCCAAGGGATGCTTAATCCACCCGTCTTTGCCTTGAATTTGGCTGGTAATAGTAAATTGATCGTCCTTTTCAGGGAGACGTTTTCTGTTCTTTTCTACAATCTTACCAATACTGATACGACCTAAAACGGGTGGTGTAATTGCTAAACCTTTAATCATGTTGATGTCCTCTATATAGGTGTTGAAGTGATGTTTAAATTTTGCGCATAAAAAATCCCATGCCTGTTTGAGGTATGGGATCGGGTTATTTGATGTGGCTTTGGTGATTGATACGTTTATTGAGGAAAATAAATGAAGGAATGTGTATCTGTCCTATCCACCATTCGGGTAAATCTGAAAACGCCGTGTCCCTACTTTGGTTTGTGGGAACTGCTGTAGATATTCAGGGTGTTGTTTCAGTAACGCTTTGCTGTTTAAGGTGGTGGCGTCTTGTGCCTTCTTCCACGTCACTGAACCGCCTGTAAACACCGCACGTTCCGCATCTTTCATCAGCATCTGTATTTGATGTTTTAACTCATCGAAATACTGTTGATGTTGTTCAACCTTATGTCGCTCTTCTAACAGTTGGTTAAAGAGGTAGTTGGCTTGTTCATTTTGACTGAGGTCTTCTACAGTTAATGGAATCTGTTCAGGATAGAGTTGTTGTAAGGCTTTGGCTGCTGAATCAGAGGCATCGACACTCGGTGGAATACCCGATTCAACACATTGCCAGAAGTGACGTTCCGCATTGATGATGTGCTGGATCACGGTTTCATTACGGGTCACTTTATAGATTTTGGTTTCATGTCCACAGATCAAGGCACAGATATGTGCCGCTTGTTTGCCTGTTACAGCGAGTTGATGTTGAACCTGACACAGCACATACAGTGGTACGCCATCTCGCCAGAGTTTTGCGCCATATTCCCCGACGGTTTTACACTCTAATATTTGAACTTCTTCATTGCTGACAATGGCATAGTCTAGATTGGCGAGCATAAAGTGCTTGTCTTCATCAGGGTGTTGTAATACTGCATTGACACGACGGACTTTGTTGTTGGTGTGCATGCTGTAGTATTCCGCCACCAAGGGTTCGAGTTGTTTGCCCCAGTACAACGGTGCATAGCCTGCACTTTCATCCTCAATGTTTTGTTGCATCCGACCAGTTTTGATCATCCATAATTCGAGCATCGACATATAGGGATTCAGTCCACACGCGGTTGCAGCATCACTACTGCCGATGCCCTGTTTACGGATTTCAAGCCATTGTTGATAGTTGAGTTGCTTGGTGTTGGCAAGGCGTTTGGCTGTAGGTGCTTTGGATTTTCTTGATTGTTTATTTTGGGAATGTTGAGCTGAATTACGTTTGGTTCGGGTGCCGACTTCCACCTGTTGAGTGGATGGATTGATATTCGGTGAGTAGGCTAGTATTGGGGGTTGGTTTAATGCATTTTGAATGTGATGATGACTATTCATTGTAACTATTCCTGTATGGGTAAAATTGTAAAAACTAAGTTTTGGGCATAAAAAAACCACATCACGTGTGATGTGGTTTTTTAAATCAATAAAGATTTATCTTTAAAAAATCTCAATAGTTGAACTTAAGGACTTGATAGACTATCGAGCAATTCAGGAGTTAAAGTCGTTAAATGTCTTTGAAAACTGTTTAAGTCCATGCCTGAAATACTAAAGTGATACTCTAATTCTTCACCTTTACTGATAGGTTTGGGTTCTGATATATAGCGCCCAAAGATACTAGGTAAACGCCGTTTCAACTCTTCAGCTAATTTACTATCGTTTACTCGCAACTCAAACTCTGTCTCAGAAACTTTCTGGATAAAGAGATTTCTAGAATACTGCATAATGATTTTAGTTCCTGCTGTCGCTCAGATATCTCCTTTATAATTGAGGGAAAATTCATTTTTTCAATCAAGAATTAAAAATTATTTCAGCTCAGAACTAAAATCTATGTATAAAAAAACCGCATCTGAGGGATGCGGCTAAAGGTGTTGCTGTATGCTTAGTGAAACTGAATTTAGGCAATCATTCTAAGTGCCTGTTCCAAGCCACGTTGTTTAATCGCAGCCCCTGCCCCAAACCATGCTGAATCCAGTCGATGATCGGTACTCATGGCGCGTCTTTCGTGATCGCAGAACTCCGTGATTGAACACAATAAACCATACGCCGTATCTTTGGCTGAACTCAGTTCTGCGCCACGGCCATGCCCGTTAAACATAGTCATGACTTTTGACATGGCACGTCCATTGGGTTCAGTTTTGTTGTCGGATTTGCTAATGCTCGGTGTTACGGGAATAGTTGGTTTTGGTAGTGCTGCATTGCGGTAGTATTGAATGATACTGTCCTCTTGATCTGCCACACTGAGATTGCTGTTGTTAAACACCGCATCAAAGTAAGCGGCTGCTTCCTGTTGAGTCACTTTACGTTGACTCAGTTGTTTCATTTCATACATATGCTCATCCCATGCACGCACTGAAATGCCGAGTTGATGTTTGACTTTCTCTGCATCAAAGCGGGTACTGTGTGGGACTTTGACCACACCTGTGTTATTCGATCCAGCGTTTTGTGCTTTTAGTGCAATCGCAAGCGTGTTGTTACACACCACACGAATAGAGGTGAATTGT
>NZ_DJLC01000073.1:0-9025 GCF_002434875.1 Acinetobacter sp. UBA6526
TGTAGGAAATATTGATCATGTTGCACAAGTCGATGATCAAATGACGGTAGAAACGCCAGAGCCCGAAAGCAAGTTTTATACGGTTAAATCTGGGGATAATTTATCTAAGATTTCAAAAGAAATGTATGGTGATGCAAATCAGTATCCGAAAATTTTTGAAGCAAACAAACCAATGCTCAAAAGTCCTGATGAAATTTTCCCTGGTCAGGTGTTGCGTATTCCGCAATAATTTCAAAATAATAGAAAAGGCGCATTTAGCGCCTTTTTCATAATTTAAAAAAGAAGCATAGTATGAAACTTTATAATACGACCATATCAGGAAACTGCTATAAAATTAGATTGTTGCTTTCATTTTTGCGTTTAGACTATGAAAAGATCAACATTGATTTAAAAGCAAAGGATCAAAAGAAAGTTGAGTTTCTTGCGCTTAATCCTTTAGGGCAAGTACCAGTGCTAGAAGATCATGGTATTTATTTACGAGATTCTCAGGCAATCCTGTGTTACATCGCCCGTGAGTATGATGTGGAACAATTATGGTTTCCATTAGAACCGATGTTAATGGCGCATGTTTTAGAGTGGTTGTTTTTTGCGAATCAGAATATTGCTTCAAGTTTGGCCGCTGCACGAGCTTTTTATTTAGTAAATAAACCAAATGTACAGATTGAGCATGCAACTGAGCAAGCTTATGCGGCTTTAGGGATAATGAATCAACATTTATCTGAACAAGATTGGTTGGTCGGGCGTCGAGCAACACTTGCAGATATTGCTTGTTATCCTTATGTGGCGATGGCTCATCAAGGTCAGATTGAGTTAGACCAATATCCATATGTTCAAGCTTGGTTGAGACGTTTTGAACAACTCCCCAATTTTATCGAGCTGAATAGTTAGAACGAAAAGAATAGAAACTACTCGGGTTTCTATTCTTTTTTATTTTTAAAAGCGTTTTGGAATTTTTTGCCCAGTTGGAACAGGTGTTTCAGCATTCTTTAATACACCGAATAACCATGTTTCAGCATGCTGAACGGCTATTTTTAATGAATCTCCTAATGCTAAACGTCCAGCAATAAAGCTTGCTAAAGAACAACCTGAACCATGATATTGACCCTCCAAGCGAGGACAGCGACTTTCAGCAATCATTTTTCCATTTGCATAAAGCACATTTCGAATATGATCAGGTGTATCTTCATGCCCACCCTTAACTAGGACAGCTTGAGCACCCATTTCAAATAATTTCTGAGTTGCTTGTTCGATATCATCTAAACCAGTAAGTGCACGCAGTTCAACGGTATTTGGTGTGATGACTGTTGCTAAAGGAATTAATTCAACAAAAGCCTTTACTAATGTTGCTTGATCGCCGAGTGAACCACCGCTATTAGCAACAAGTACTGGATCAAGCACATACAAATAGTCAGGATGCTCACGTAAGAACGTTGCGAGTGCTGCAATATTGTCAGTTGTCCCTAACATGCCCGATTTGACACATTTAATCGGAAGATCGCCGACGACTGCATTTGCTTGGGCGAGTAGGAGTGCTTTAGATGTTGCTTCAAAACCAAACACTTGTTGTGAGTTTTGCACGGTCAACGCAGTACACGCAATTGCTGCATGTGCACCACTTTGTCCAATCGCCTCAATATCTGCTTGTAAGCCAGCACCACCTGATGGATCTAAACCTGAAAAACAAAGTACGGTAGGTCGCACTGCAATTTCCTTTTATTCTTCAATATGCGCTAGTATAAGGAAGTTTCGGGAAACTCTCGACACTGTTGTGTAAGGCGATAAGAGATTGAACGAATGACGATCAAAAATATTTTGATAGATTTAGATGGGACATTAACAGATCCTAAAGAGGGGATTCATCGTTCAATTCGGTTTGCACTAGCAAAATTGGGTCATCCAATTGCAGATGATGTTGATTTAGATTGGACGATTGGCCCACCTTTAAAAGCATCGTTAGCAAAATTATTAAATACGCAAGATGATGTTCTCGCTGAACAGGCATTAGCAGCTTATCGTGAGCGGTTTTCTGTCATAGGCTTATTTGAGAATGAAGTCTATCCAAAAGTTGCTGAAACGTTGCAACAATTGCAAGCTCAAGGTTTTTCTTTATTCTTGGCAACGGCTAAGCCAACAATTTATGCCAAACAAATTTTAGTTCATTTTGAGTTAGCACAATATTTTACTGAAATATATGGTAGTGAGTTGACTGGCGAGCGAACCAATAAAGCTGATCTGATTGCTTATATACTTGATCAAGAAAAGTTAAATGCTCAAGAATGTATCATGGTCGGTGATCGTCAATATGACATTATAGGCGCACGTGCGAATGGAATCGAAACGATTGCTGTGGATTATGGTTATGGTACGGCTGATGAGTTGTTACAGGCACAACCTGTGATGCAAATTGCACAGTTTAATCAATTGATTGCATGTGTGGATCAGATTAACGTAGAACGAAAAGTTTCATAATGCAAGATGCAAAAAAGCCTCGAATGATCGAGGCTTTTTTGTTTAATTAAATATTATGTTTTAAGCGATATTGCACCAGTTCATCAATACTGATCACAGTCAAACCATGTGTTTGAGCATAAGCCAAGACTTGAATGCCAGAAGCCATAGAACCATCTGGATTAGTTAATTCACACAGAACACCGGAAGGTTTCAAACCTGCTAAACGTGCTAAATCGATAGTTCCTTCAGTATGGCCACGACGGCTTAATACGCCGCCATCACGGGCACGTAATGGAAAAACATGACCTGGACGGCTGAGATCACTAGCGATAGCACCATCTTTAGTTGCGGCTAAAACAGTTGTTACGCGATCTTTGGCAGAAACACCTGTTGTCACACCTTGAGCAGCTTCAATGGTTACGGTAAACGCAGTTTTAAACTGGCTTGAGTTATCAACTACCATTGGTGGAAGTTCTAAGTGATCTGCAAGTTCTTCTGTTAAGCATAAGCACACAATACCAGAGCCATCACGGATCATTTGTGCCATGGTTGCAACGGTTAAAGTCTCGGCTGCAATTATTAAATCAGCTTCGTTTTCACGGTCAAAGTCATCCATCACCAATACGGGTTTACCTTGGCGGATGTCTTCTAAAGCTTGTTGAATACGTTGTTCAGCAGGGGAAAGGGCTGAAAAGAAAAGTTCGGGTTGAATTAAACTCGACATAATGAAACGCTCTCGTAAATAGGATACGGTTGAACATTTCAGGACTGATGTAAAAATAAGCGGACACCAAAACAACGTTGTTTCGGAGGTTTCGTCTTCTTTCATCCGGACTATACCGTCGGCTTTGGTTTTTCACCAAATCTGCGTGTATATAAAATATATACAGGCTCGTGGGCTGATTAGGTCATGCCTAACTTACCACCGGTGGGGAATTTCGCCCCGCCCTGAAGCGATGTGTTTTGATTATAGCCACAATTATTATGTGAAAGGGAACTTTTTATAGAATGGATCGTTCTATAAAAATACAATTATCTTGCGATCCAAATCAATTTTTTAATTCAATCTGTGAAACTGGTAATCAGTCAACAATCGGCATAAACTCATTAGATAAAACAACAATAACATGGAGTAATGAATTTATGGACCCGCTCAATAAAAGCGAAATTGAATGTTTGGCACAACAATTACACCGACCAGTCATGAGCCTAAAAGCATTTTCTCAAATGTCAGATCGTGATTTAGCATGGCTCAATCAAAAGTTGTCTGAAGCGATGCAAAATGAAGAAAAGAAAATGAATCAAAGTTTGTACCAGACACCTTTCTTTTTACGTTGGTTATTCAAACAAAAATAAAACGGATAGATGCAATGACTCGATTAGCAGTACAGGCTGAAATCATTAAGCTCGCAAGAATTTTAAATGTATCAGAGCAAGAGTTGGCTTTCATGCAGCAGACTGCACCAGAGAGCTTGAGACAATTTCGTTTTGCAATATTAGACAGATTACAAAATCAACAAAAATTGCGTTTTAAGCATTTGGCTGGATGGGTAAATTGGCTGCCATTGGGAATTAGCGTTTTTATGGTTAAACACTTTTTACAGCCTTATATCGTGGCACAAATTGCAGTGTATCTATCCACTGAGCGTTCTTATCGAATTGTGAAGCATTTACCTGCGAAAACTGTTGCAGCGATTTCTGTCCATCTTGATCCTCGATTAGCCAGAGAGTTATTGGGTTATTTAACCACGCATCAAATTACTGATATTACCAAGGTGTTATTGGCGCAACGTGATTTTGTCACGATGGGGCGATTTGTCAGCATGTTATCTGATTCGGTTTTACAAGATGTCGCACAGATCGTCGACAGTGAAAGTGACCTTTTAGAAATCGCGTTCTATATTGAATCGAGAGAGCAAATTGATCATTTAGTTCATGTCTTACCAAAGCAAAGGATTGAACAAGCTTTACTTATCATTGGTGATCCAGCGCAAAGGCTGATATGGCCAAAGGTTCTGGCTCTGATGAGTTATATCAGTTATGGACTAAAACAGGAGCTTGGGGATTTAGCTGTGCAGCAGGGGGAAGTCGTGATTAATGCGATTATCCAAGCTACCCAAGAAGATCAGCTTTGGGAGGATATGCTGCCAGTGGTTGCATGTTTATCTGCACATGCACAAAGTTTTGTCGCTAATTTACCTGCATTAAGAAAAGTGGAGATCATTCAAAGTATTGTTGAGGCCGCTGATCGTTGTGATCTTTGGGCTGATATGTTGGTGATCGTAAGTTATATGCATGATGAAGCACGGCAGGCTGTCGCGACTGCAATTGCACAGATTGATGAGTTCGTACTGCATCATATTGCTTATGCGTCTTTGCTACGCTCACAATGGGAGGTGACATTCGATATTATGCGACGTATGCCTATTTCTAAACAACAACAGTGCCACAAAATTTTGGACGTTTACATGAGGCAATTAGATATTGAAACCTATCAATATTTAGATGAGTTATTAAATCGCTTTCAGATTCATACTTCGGTTTAACTGGTCGGGAGTGTATTTCTAATCGGTAATAAGGTCTCTAAGGCATGTTCATAACCCCGTTCAACGAGTTCGTCTAGTTTATGCCAGTCAAACATACCAATACCTTCAATTGGCATCCGAATATGTAAATTGGCACGTTCGATTGCAGCAGTTTGAATCATGGTGTCGCTAGCAAGTGTTGCGGTTCGCATTAGGATTTCGGCGAGTCTTGGCGCGTGTAGGAGTTTATCTTTAATGATTTTATTCCAATTCAATAAAGCACTTTGATCGGGTTTGTCTAAACCAATACCGGGAACGCGGATATCATCATGTAAACTCACATTACTAGCAATCACTGTTCCTCTCTCAAGATTTTGCATGACATCCGTCGGTAAATTATTAATTACACCTCCATCACAAAGTAAATTTTCATGCCAAGCTACAGGAGGAGCGACACCGGGGACACTCATACTGGTTCCAACCCACGTTGCAAGCTCTCCCTGATCATGAATCATGGCTTGACCTGTCGTCAGATTAGTAGAGATACAGTAAAAGGTTTGTTTTAACTCCTCTATTTTTCGTTGTCCAAAGATTGCGTGCAATCTTTCATGAAAGCGTTGTCCTCGAATCAATGAAACTCTCGGCATGGTGTAATCATTTAAATAATTTCTGGCTACAAAGGTTTCATAAGCAATATGCGTCATTTCTACACTATCAAATCCACAGGCAACGAGAGCTGCAACGAATGCGCCCATACTAGTTCCACCAACGATATCAATAGGAATATGCAGTTGTTCAAGTGCGCGAATTAAACCGATATGCGCAAAACCTCGTGCACCGCCGCCGCCGAGCACTAAACCTAAGCCTTGGCTTGAAATTTGTCGAGCGACGGCACAAATATCTGCTTGAGCCCAAGGATGAATAAAATAATGTGCTCGAGCGTGGTAAAGCTTTTTCCAAATAAGCGTATGAGGAGAGGGGTCACCTTCAGAGCGTAATAACACTAATTCAATTGGACTTTGCCAATTATGCTGATTAAGCACATCAACCAGTTTGGTATGAGCTGGTGTTTGATTGGCTTCTGCGAGAATTAGAATACGATCTGCTTGATGTAAACAGCGTTTAGTCCATTCATCTTCATTGTTATGTGCTGCATATAAAACATAACAATGTTTTTCTTCTAGGCTTGCTAACCATTGTCGGAGCTTAAGATCATCTACGCTATAGTCCAATGGTGTTTGGCTAAAGTCCTCACCAAATAAAGCATCAACATGTGCAGCGGTGACTAGACGAACATGTGGCCACCGTTGCAAATGTTCAGTCAGCTTTTCAGCTAGGTGTGTGGCAGGTATTTGAGATGAAACAGGAATTACTGAAAGCGTGCGACTATGACTCATCGCATGAATATGCTGTAGTTCAGGTTGTGAGCGACTAATAATCAAGCGAGAGAGAGTAAATAAGATATTGGCATGTTGGGTAATGAACTCAATGAATTGTTGCTTAGGAATAACCACTAAAGCGGTATCTCTTAATGCATTAACAGTTCCATGATGCGGTTGATTTGAGATCACGCCCATTTCACCAACAATTTCATTCCGCCCAAGATAGGTAACTAAACCTGAAGGTGTCGCTAATTTTACTCTGCCGTAAGCAATAATGTAGATGTAGTTAGCTTGATCATTAACCTTATAGAGTTCTTGTCCAGTTTGTAGGTGACGAATATGACAGTGCATCGCCAATGTCGACAAAATAGATTGATCTAGTTCAGCAAAAAGCATTGCTTTGCTTAGAGTCGTTATAATATCCATATTCTTCGAGTTATCTTTATTGTCTTTTTATTTAATAAAGCATATGCCTGTTTTACAAGTCAGATTACGTAAACAGATAAAAGATAATTTCATGCAATATTTATAAGTTTGCTTTTATTTAGACATAAAAAAAGCCAGTTCATCGTGACTGGCTTTTTAAATTTTATCTTTTGCTTATGCAATTTGTACAGGAATACAGTTTGCTGTGTGATTCACTGTATTGTCTGGATTTGCATATACTAGACGAGGTTTGTGAAGATTAGCTTCAACTTCAGTGAAATCACCAAAAGTTGCAATAATCACTAAATCACCAACGTCAGCTTGATGTGCTGCACCACCATTAACTGAAATAATACCTGAATCATCTTCACCACGGATTGCGTAAGTAGTGAAGCGTTTACCGTTAGTTACGTTCCATACGTGGATTTCTTCGTATTCACGAATCCCTGCTAAGTCCATTAACACACCATCAATTGCACAAGAACCTTCATAATGAAGCTCTGCATGTGTCACAACTGCACGGTGAATTTTACATTTTAATAAACGAGATAGCATGGCTAGCGTCTCCTGAGTAAGACCTAAGATGGAAATCTTATGGTTGACTTGTCACGTTTTCGACAGGGTGTAGGCGGTTTGATGCGCATTTTGCGCTTAAAAGTGCAATATAGCAAGCGTGATTGATCAACAATTCAGTTTAAGTTTAGGCGGGTTTGTAAGCATTAATTTGATTCATGGCTTGTGAAACTTGTCCGTCAACAAGCATTTTCACTTTTGAGAGTGCATGACCAATTGCTGCATCCATTAAATCTTGTTCACTGCTTGGAGCTTTGCCTAGCACATGACCAGAAACACGTTCTTTTGAACCTGGATGACCAATTCCAATACGTAAACGATGGAAATTAGCGCCAATATGGGGAACGATATCACGAAGACCATTGTGTCCGCCGTGTCCACCACCTGTTTTTAAACGAATAACACCTGGATCCATATCAAGTTCATCATGAGCAATAAGAATTGCTTCAGGTGCAATTTGATAGAATTTAGCGTAAGGGGCAACACTTTGACCAGAACGGTTCATAAAAGTGGTTGGTAATAATAATCGAACGTCATGACCTTCAACTTGACCACGACCACTGTATCCATGAAATTTCGGATCAGCTTTTAAATTAATACCATAACGATCTGCAAGCTGTTCAACGAACCAAAAGCCTGCATTATGGCGGGTTTGGGCATACTCCTTTCCAGGATTACCCAAACCAACAATTAGCGAAATATTTGACACTAATTTACGCCTTTAACACTTATGCGCGTTTGAAGTCAGCGTGCATAGGAGTGTTTTTAGCTGGGTGACGTTGTAATGCTTGGATTTTAACGTTTTCAACTTTTTCACCGATTTTGATTTCGATAACTTCTTCGAAGAAAGCGTTGTTTTCTAAAGCTTTAACGATTTCACGAAGCTCTAAAGTGATTGCTACAGGCTCAGCGCTGCCACCGTAGATGATAGCTGGAATTAAAGAAGCATGACGAAGGCGGCGGCTCGAACCTTTCCCTTGTTGTGCTTCTTCACGTGCTTGAGCGTTTAATACGAAGTTTGCCATGGGCATATCCTCAGAGAGTTAAGTAACTAAACTTGCGACCAGTTTAGTGATAGAAAAACCCTAGCGAGCTAGGGTTTAAGAAAAAAAGCTGCGCTATTATAGATAACTATCGAACATTGCGCTAATAGATTCTTCGTTATTAATACGACGAATTGTTTCAGCAACCATGCTAGCAACAGAAACTTGGCGAACTTTACCGAGTTTTGATGCTTCTTCTGAAAGAGGAATCGTGTCTGTTACAACAAGTTCATCAATGACAGAGTTACGAAGGTTTTCTAACGCTTTTCCAGATAAAACAGGGTGAGTTGCATAAGCAATAACGCGACGAGCACCAAACTGTTTCAGTGCATCAGCGGCTTTGCAAAGCGTACCTGCAGTATCTACCATGTCATCAACAATGACACAGTCGCGATCTTTCACATCACCAATCAAATGCATCACTTGAGATTCATTTGCTTTTTGGCGACGTTTATCGATGATAGCTAAATCGATATCACCCAATTGTTTTGCAACAGCACGCGCACGAACAACACCACCTACGTCAGGTGAAACAACCATCAGGTTGTCATGTTGTTGTTGACGTAAGTCAGCCAATAACGCTGGCGTACCATAAATGTTGTCAACTGGAATATCGAAGAAACCT
>NZ_DJLC01000076.1:0-8742 GCF_002434875.1 Acinetobacter sp. UBA6526
ACAGTAAATGTCAACAGACCCTAAAACGCTCGTCGACAAAATCTTTAGGTCCAACCGCAAATGCTTTCTCTTTCAGCTCTGGTAATACTTTTAAGATCTCAGTGGCAAATTCTTCAATGTAATAGAAACCTTGATTGTCACGTAGCCATAGTGTTTTTGGAAAATTATTTTCCATTTCTAAGAGCACATTTTGCTGATGGGATTCAAAAGCCATACCATAACGATGATACAAATACATCAATGGCTCTAGGCTAACTTCCAGGAATCGATTGAACCAATCCAACGCAATTTCAGAAAAATCAGTGTCTGAATGCATTTTTTCAATTTTTGCAAATAATGCATTAAAGCGATTTAACGATTTACTTGGATGATCTTGGCAAAGTGATGCAATACACGTCACTTGCTGCTGCGGATGAAAAGGTTGATCACGGAAAATACAAATACTTTCATTCACGACCTCATCATCTATTTTTAAAGCCATCCAAGCTGGGTCATTGACTGCTTTTAAACTTGGGCATTGTTTTAAAATATTCTGACCGTATTCACTGTGCCATAGGCGATGAGTTAACTCTCCACGATGACACTCTTTCGCCAAATTAACGCGGATTGAATTGGTAATCATGACCGAAAGTGAAGGTTTGACCATCCATGGTGCACTAAAGCTTGCTAAAGTACGAATCGATGTTGTCGGGAAAAATTGCCATCCTCGTAAACCAAGATCGATCAATTGACCCGTTTGCTTGAGTCGTTCAAACCAAGATTTGCTTTGTAAATAACGTGCTTGCCAAGGATGTAAAGGCAATAATTTATATTCAGTATGCGTTTTTAATAGATTGAGATCATTTTCAGACAGATACCATTGTAAATTCGTTTTAAGCTCTTCGGAAATTTCCTCGTTTGTGGCTGACCCTTCTGCAATATAATCCTGATGTACAAACCAATAATGAAGTTGGGTTTGTCCTTTATGTTCTGGCGAAAACTTCAACCAATCCTCATGTACAAACCCCGTTCGACTTTTAGGCGCGGGATGCATGCTATGCCCTAAAATCAAAGCTTGTTCGGTTTCAATAAAGCTTTGCCCTGCTTTCACAAGATCGTCAAAATCATGTTCACGCTGCATTAAAAACTGCTGTAGTGCATCTCGGCTTTGAATCCACTTTTCAACCAGAGAAGCAGCATCTAAAGGAATTGATGATTCAAAGACAAGTTCTTCCAACAGCAAGCCCACGGTTGCAACCGGGCTAAATGTTTTAATCTGTCCTTGAATCGTTATTTGTGGGAGAGCATGTAACCGATGTCGCCCAACTCGACTGACATAACTTAATGGGAAATAGCATTGGGCTTGGATAGAGTGAATCGGAACTGATAACAGCGTCAAACCTTGGCTAAACGCTTGTTGTTGGGGACTCTGCTGACTTTTATTTAGCAAGTGACCTTTGCCAGTTTCTTGCGTGTATGCGTTGACGAAGTGTTGTATCGCCAACCGATTGGCAAGTGATTGCATCAGACTGTATCCTCTTATCGAGAGAGTAGAATTTATTTTTCGTAATGTTTGAGCTCTAAACACACCTCAACCACAATTAATCATGATTAAGATTATGCTAATGATAATTATTATCATTTAATAATTCAATTTAATAAATTACCCTAAAAATACAGACTTAAATATATGAATTAACTGAATTAAATATTAAATTAAGATTAAAAAGGATACAAAAAGATAATAATTATTCTCATTAAATAAAATGATGGTTTTAAGATTCTCAATAGTTTTTATAGATAAATTAATATTTTAGTAATAACAGCTATTTAGCACGTTTTATTCACTTAAATGTCTAATACATCACTAAATGAAGCACCAAGTAATTCGGCTAGATCATGTGGATTCAAACCTATATCTAAGCCCCTTTTCCCACCGCTGACATAGATTTTTTCAAGAGATTGCGCCGTTA
Source organism: Acinetobacter sp. UBA6526 (assembly GCF_002434875.1). Lineage (NCBI taxonomy): Bacteria > Pseudomonadati > Pseudomonadota > Gammaproteobacteria > Moraxellales > Moraxellaceae > Acinetobacter > Acinetobacter sp. UBA6526. The sequence continues at coordinate 1,953 of NZ_DJLC01000076.1, forward strand.
AATCAATTACTGTTTTTAAACGCTTTTTCTGCCCTAATGGACTGATCCCACCGACTAAGTATCCTGTTAATCGCTCAGCGTCTTTAGGATTCGCCATTTGAAGTTTCTTACACCCTACTGCCACTGCAACTTTTTTTAGATTTAATTGATGATTTACTGGAAGTACTGCAACGTAGTAATTTTTTTCGTCTGTTACCATTAAAGTTTTGAATACTTCTTCTACTTTTAAATTTAATTTTTCAGCAGCTTCCAAGCCAAAACTTTTGGCATTTGCATCATGTTCATATTCATGAATTGAGAATGGTATTTTATTTTTTTCCAGTAGTTTACATGCAGGTGTCATTTTCTTTCGGACTATTCTTAATTCATTTAATAAGTGGTATTAGTGTAGCATTATTTATAAGAAATCTTAAACTTGCTTAGGCTATTTTAGATGTAAATCTATTCTTGATATCTCTATCTTGAACCTCATATATTTTCTAATAGTGAAACGAATAGGCTCTATCAGTTAATGAGTTACAAGCATAATAATTTAATGGCAATGCGAGAAAGCTATTGGAATGATGAATCATCTTCTACCGTTTGCGCTGAAAAGCAGTTTCTGAGGAATACTTTGATTGAGGAAGGTATCTTTGAGAATGCGACTTTAGATGACACGAAGTATTTTTTCTTCACATTACCCAGTATTATTATCGTCAAAGCTCATGCCTTAGGCTTTCATCACAGTCATGTGAAACGTATGTTGATCAAACATATTCACAGCAACCGCGCTGCATTAATGCGTAAATCAGTACTGAAAATTCAGTTTAAAATATAGGACATCTGTATAGTTAAGCTAGATTTAGGATGAAAAATCTGCTTAGGCTATTTTAGATTATTGATCTATTTCACAAATTTAGACTGATAATTCAAGAGATTGAACTATTTTAATACGTTCAAAAGCTGTAATATCCTCTACACTTTATCTCTCGGCTTTCAACCATCCGATTTCAGCATAGGATTTTTCTTTCATGTCAGATCAGAACGATAAGCTTAAGAACCTAAAAACCTCGTCTGTGGATCGTCGCTTATCTATCGCTAAAGCCTCTTTACTTGCTGGAACACGCTGGGCAACTGCAAGTGCTACTTCCCTTTTCTCTAGTGAAGAAGAAAAAGAGAAGAAACGTAAAAAAGCTATGGCTGAACAAGCACATTATTTAGTTTCTGAAATTGGGAAATTAAAAGGTTCAATCGTAAAGATTGGACAAATGATGGCTTTATATGGTGAGCATTTCTTACCTGAAGAAATCACTCAAGCACTCAATACGTTAAATAATCAAACTGTTGCCCTTGCTTGGCCTGCGATTAAAAGTCATTTACAGGAACAACTCGGTTCTAAATTAGATGATTTAACGATCGATCATGAGCCGATTGGTACTGCTTCCCTCGCGCAAGTACACCGAGCAACGCGTAAATCAGATGGATTAGAGCTTGTTTTAAAAATTCAATATCCGGGTGTCGCAGAAGCGATTGACTCAGATATGAATCTATTCAAGAACATGCTGAAGCTTACCCGTATGGTGCCGCAAACTCGTGAATTTGATCAGTGGTTTGATGAAGTCCGTGAAATGATGCATCGTGAAGTCAACTACGATATTGAAGCAGCGACAACACGCCGTTTTGCTGAACGTTTGAATGATGATCCGCGCTATATCGTGCCTCAAATTGTTGATGAATTCTGTGCTGAAAAAGTTCTATGTATGACTTTTGAGCGTGGTGTGCCGATTAATAGCCCTGTCATGCTTTCATTGCCTCAAGAACGCCGTAATCAACTGGGTGAAGCTTCGCTTGAAATTGCGGTTCGAGAGTTATTTGAATGGGGTGAAATGCAAACTGACCCGAATTTCGGAAACTATCTTGTTCGTCTTGGCAATGGTGATGATCTAAAAGATCAAATCGTTCTCCTCGATTTTGGTGCAATTCGCCAATTCGACGACAATTTACTTACGGTTGCTCGAAATCTGATTCATGCAGGATATGACCACGATAAAACGGCGATGGTTAAAGCAATGACGGGTTATGAATTTTTTGACGGAATGCCAGAAAGTATTAAGCCTGGGATGGCTGATGTTTTTCTAATCGCGACAGAAGCATTTAGTTGCCCGAGCAATAATCCTGATATGCCAGCTGGCGTAATGGATGAACAAGATCGTTATGATTGGAAAAAAAGCCAATTACATAGCAGAGTCATGCAACAAGCTGCGCAGTCTATGGCTTCGCGCTATTTCTCAGTTCCACCTAAAGAATTTATGTTTATTAGCCGTAAATTTATTGGTGCTTATACCTTCATGACGGTCATTGAAGCAAAGACCAATGTTCGCAAAATGATTCGTCAATTTGCATAATTTTCGCTAGAAAGTCATTTTGACCAATCTGATTTGTCAGTTTGGTCAATTTTTTTGAGTTCAATTTTTTCATATTTTTTTTAAATCTTTTAAAAATAAATACTTATAAAACAACCTATCCATAAATCACCCTTTATCATTCTCAAAACAGCACGTCAAAGAAGACATAGTTTTTTTACTGAGAGCATGTCAGCATAATTTTACAACCATCCTCTAGGATAAAGTCATGTCGAATATGATGAATAAAGCTCAAGGCTTCGGGCTATCTTTAATTACCAAAATCGCAGGAAGCGAAGTTCTTGATCAACTCAAATTAAGAAAATTTGTTGAAAAATCATTATATCAGGGTTCAAAAACAGGTTTTAAGGTACTCACTAAAACTCAGAAAGCATTTAAGCCACAACCGATTGATAAGCAACGCCTCCCGAATCAAGTCAATAAAAATCTATTTGACCTTGGCTTAACTGAAGAACAGCAAATGACCTGTGATGCAATGTCACAGTTCGCTGGAGAAGTATTATATACCCTCGCACATGATGCAGATCATAATGCGCAATTTCCTGAAGAACTTTGGCAGCATTTAGTTGATCTTGGACTCAATTATTACGCTTTACCAGAAGCTTTAGGTGGTGTTGCAGCAGAACAAAATATTGTCAGCAATATCTTGATTGCTGAAAGCCTAGCAAAAGGTGATTTCAGCTTATCAGCTGGTTTGCTCAGCACATTTAGCGTCATTAATGCGATTACGCGTTGGGGTTCAACCCAAGTTCAATCTATGTATCTGCCTTGTTTTGCTGAAGATACAGATATCACTGCAACATTTGCATTTCAAGAAGCAACACCAGCGTTCAATCCATTCCAGCTTAAAACCACTGCAACCGAACAAAATGGTCAGTTTTTCATTAATGGTGAAAAGACCCTTGTGATATTGGGTGATACAGCCGATGTTTTCTTAGTCAGTGCTGAGTTAAACGGTAAACCTGATATTTTTGTTGTGCAATGCAATGAAACCATTTCAATCAAAGCAAATCCAGCAATGGGTTTGAAAGCAACAGAAACAGCAACACTTCAATTCAATCAAACCCCTGCTTTACGTTTGGGTGATACAGATTTTGATTACACCGCATTTGTCGATCTTGGCAATTTAATGTGGTGTGCAATGGCCGTTGGTACATGTGAAGCGATCAAAGCTTACTGTATCAAATATGCAAATGAGCGAACTGCTTTTGGTGAGCCTATTTCTCATCGTCAAAGTGTGGCTTTCATGATCGCTGACATGGCAATTGAAATTGATGCGATGCGTATGTTGGTTCTCAATGCCGCAAGTTTGGCAGAAGCTGGAAAACCATTCCATCGTGAAGCGTATTTGGCTCGTCTACTTTGTGCTGAAAAATCTATGAAAATGGGTACAGATGGTGTGCAAATCCTAGGTGGTCATGGTTTTACCAAAGAGCATCCTGTAGAGCGCTGGTATCGTGATCTACGTGCAACCGCTATCTTACATTCTGGCTTACATGCTTAATTGACTATCAGAGGATCACAACATGAACTTACAAAGTCCTAAAAAATTCAAAATGATGGTCGATCAAGCACATGAAGTTGCGCTGAATGTGTTACGTCCTATTTCCCGTAAATACGATAAAGCTGAACATGCCTATCCTAAAGAATTAGACATGCTTGCCTCTTTAATTGATGGTATGAATGAGGGCGGCGAAGGTATTAATGCGGGCGCAGCCGTCGGGAAACGCGGTGAAACCGAGACTGGAAATAAGAATGGCAATAATATGTCAACAGCGCTTGGTATTATTGAAATGTGCTATGGCGATACAGGTCTATTGCTTAGCATGCCACGTCAAGGTCTAGGCAATTCGGCAATTGCAGCCGTTGCCAACGATGAACAACTCGAGCGTTTCAAAGGAACTTGGGCAGCGATGGCAATTACAGAGCCGGGATGTGGTTCTGATTCAGCTGCTATTCGCACAACAGCAACGCAAGATGGTGATGATTATATCCTTAATGGTGAAAAAATCTTCGTTACCTCTGGTGAACGTGCTGATTCAGTCGTCGTTTGGGCAACACTCGATAAAAAGCTTGGTCGTGCTGCAATTAAGTCATTCGTTGTACCTAAAGGTACGGCTGGTATGAAAGTTGAGCGTCTTGAACATAAACTCGGGATCAAAGCTTCTGATACTGCTGTGATTAGTTTTATTGATTGCCGAGTACCTGCCGCTAATTTATTAGGTAATCCTGAGATTGACGTGGCTAAAGGTTTCGCTGGTGTCATGGAAACTTTTGACAACACCCGTCCACTGGTTGCTGCTATGGCGATTGGTTGTGCAAAAGCATCTTTGGAACGTATCAAAGAAATCTTTAAAGACCAACTTGATGCGGACTATAAAACCCCTTATTTACAAACCTCCAATCTAGCTGCACAAATCTATCGCATGGAGGCAGAATGGGAAGCTGCTCGCCTCTTAATGATCAAAGCAACATGGATGGCAGACAATAAAAAGCCAAACTCTAAAGAAGCTTCTATTGCAAAAGCAAAAGCTGGACGTGTTGGCAATGACATCACTTTAAAATGCGTCGAGCTTGCTGCTAGTGTTGGTTATGGCGAAGATGAATTGTTAGAAAAATGGGCACGTGATTCAAAAATTCTCGATATTTTTGAAGGCACACAGCAAATTCAACAATTAATTATTGCTCGTCGCGAGTTGGGTAAATCATCTAGTGAATTGAAGTAATTTAAATAAAAAGGACGTCTAAAGTGGCGTCCTTTTTTAATAGTATCGTTAATTTAACACTATCGCATCGTGACAAACTCTTCGGCTGAAGTTGGATGAATAGCGACAGTATTATCAAAATCGCGTTTTGTCGCACCCATTTTCAATGCGACTGCAAAGCCTTGAAGGATTTCATCCATACCAAATCCTATCCCATGAATACCCACAATTTTTTCTTCATCACCAACACATACCAATTTCATTTTAGTCGGCTGCCGATGTTGAGTAATCGCACTGTACATCGCTGTGAATGAGGAATTATAGATTTTCACCGCTTGCTGGCCATATTTTTCAAATGCTTCTTGTTCAGTTATTCCAACTGTGCCAATAGGCGGATGGCTAAACACAACTGTTGGGATATTCTCATAATCCAAATATTCATTTGGCTTAGCATTAAATAATCTTTCAGATAAGCGTCGACCAGCTGCTACAGCGACAGGCGTCAATTCCATCTTTCCAGTAATGTCACCGACTGCATAAATTCCCTCCTGTGAGGTATTTTGAAATTGATCGACAGCGATATAACCTCGTTCATCTAATTGGACATTTGCTTTATCCAAATTTAAGTTTGCTGTATTAGGTTCTCTGCCTGTTGCCCAAATGAGACAATCAACAATATGTTCTTCACCATTTTCTAAATGCAAAGTCACTTTACCATCGGCATTTTTTGTCACTTTTTTGGGGGTTGATTGAGTATGTAACGTAATGCCATCGGTTTGCATAACGTCGACCAAAGTTTCACTCAGAAATGGATCAAATCGTCGTACAGGTAAATCCTTTCGAATAAATAAGCCAACCTGTGACCCCAAAGTATTCAGCACACCAGCAAGCTCAACAGCAATATAGCCAGAGCCAATGACTGCGACTGTTTGAGGTAAAGCGGATAACTCAAAGAAACCATTTGAATCAATACCATACTCAACACCATCTATATCAGGTAATGAGGGTTGCGTACCCGTTGCAATTAAAATATGGTCGGCAGTTAGGCGCTCACCATTTACTTCAATTGTATTTTTATCAATAAAAATTGCTGGCCCTTGAACTACATCGACTTTATTATTACTTAGGCTATTTTGATAAGATTGATGAATTCGATCAATATAAGCTTGGCGATTTTTGACTAGTGTCTGCCAGTTAAAAGATTCGACTTGAGTGTTGAATCCATAATCAGGCGCATATTTTTGAATGCTCTCTGCTATATGCGCGGCATACCACATCACTTTTTTAGGTACACATCCTACATTTACACATGTACCTCCGATTTCTCCCTTTTCGATTAAGGCACATTTTTTTCCATACATGGCTGCACGATTTACAGATGCTATGCCGCCACTACCGCCACCTATCGCAATATAATCATAATGTTTTGTCATCATCACCTCATGAATTATCTAAATCTGCAAAATTCTTGTTAGATCAAAACTATAGATATACAACAACAAGATATAGAAACCGATGATTTTTAATTTATTTAATACAAGAAAAAAGCACTGCTCATTTCTAAGCAGTGCTTTCATTTGATCATGTCTTTAAATTACTCAACAGCGACGACTTCTGCTTGAGTTTGTTCTAAAGATTTATCAACCACACCAAACTTTTTAAAGATTTTTGCACGACGTTTAG
>NZ_DJLC01000041.1:0-10719 GCF_002434875.1 Acinetobacter sp. UBA6526
CAATCTGCAAGGTTACCTCAGCAATGCCATGCTCATGTGATAGCATTTCTGTCGCTGCACGATGTAACTGATTACGATCAGCATTCGGTGCGAAAAGATGGACGGTTAAATGAATATTTTTCGATGTAATTGCCCAAACTTTTAATTGGTGAATGCTTTCGACACCATCCAACGAGAGTAAATCACTTCGCAATTTTTCAATATCAACTTCTTCGGGTACACCTTCCAATAAAATATTAATGCTCTGTCTGAGTAATATCCACGTTCTCGGCAATACCCAGAAACCAATGGCAACCGCAATAATCGTATCGACCCAATACCAGTTGGTATAATAAATCACAATCGCACCAATGATCACACCGACAGAACCGAGCGCATCACTCAGAACTTCCAAATAAGCGCCTTTCATATTTAGGCTTTCTGCAGCGCTCGACATTAAAATCTTCATGGAGATTAGATTAACCACCAGCCCTAACGATGCCACAATCAACATACCAACACTTTGAATCTCTGGTGGTTGAGTAAAACGCTGATACGCTTCGTAGAGAATGTAAATCGCGACAAAAAATAACATCGCCGCATTAAATAATGCTGCCAAAATTTCAAAACGCTGATAGCCAAATGTACGTTTATCATCGGCTGGGCGTTTTGCAATTTTAATCGCAACTAAGGCAATCGCTAATGCAGCAGCATCGGTAAACATATGTGCCGCATCAGAAAGTAATGCCAAACTTTGCGTGATTAAACCTGCAACTACCTCAACAATTAAAAAAGTTGAGGTCAAAACTAAAGCGATTGTCAGCTTTTTGGCGTTGCCTTCGGTGACAACTGCATGACTATGGTCATGCCCTTGATGTCCACTCATGTTGGACTCCTTATAATTGTGCAAGAAAGTGTATTTCTTTTCTTGCTTACACTGCCTCTAATTGAGAATTAAATCAAATGCTATATGTACAGCTACCCTTTGCTTTCAGCGATCCATTTTCACGCCATAAAGTCGAGGGTAGAATTCTTGCTTAGACTAGGTCAGCTCTGACCTAGTCTAAGACTCTTTTTAAAACAAAGCTGAATTGATCAATAACGCTATCAGCAGCATCCATGCCGTCTAGCTAGCGCGTACAAATGCTAAGCTTCAATATGATGACGATCTAACTTAGTTTTAGCTTCATTCATCCAACGATATACGACAGGTAAGATCAACAAGGTCAGTAAAGTTGATGAAATAATCCCACCAATCACCACAGTTGCTAAAGGACGCTGCACCTCTGCACCAGTACCAGTCGCAATTGCCATTGGAATAAAGCCAAGCGAAGCAACAAAAGCCGTCATTAATACAGGACGTAATCTTAAGATTGCTCCCTGCCATGTGGCTTTATGCACATCAAACTGCTCACGAAGTTCTTTAATAAAACTCAGCATCACAAGACCATTCAGCACGGCGACACCAGAGAGCGCAATAAAACCAACACCTGCTGACATCGACAAGGGAATATCGCGTAACCACAGCGCCACCAAACCGCCAGATAGGGCAAATGGCACGCCACTAAACACCAGCAAGCTTTCTTTAAAGTTATTAAACACCGCCATCAACAAAACGAAGATCATCAGCAATGCCAATGGCACCACAATCTGCATTCTGGCTTTTGCCGAGGCTAGATTTTCAAACTGACCGCCATAACCAAGCCAATAACCGCTTGGTAATTTTTGCTGAGATAATTTCTGCTGCATTTCACCCACAAATGAGCCCAAATCACGGTCGCGTACGTTGGTGGTGACCACAACACGGCGTTTGCCATTTTCACGGCTGACTTGCGCCAAGCCTAAAATATTCTCAACTTTTGCCACGTCTTGTAGTTTGATCAAACCACCATTCGGCAGCTGAATCGGCAGCATGGCCAGTTGCTGCGGCGTACGCATCCCATCATCCAAACGCACTACAAAATCAAAACGACGGTCACCCTGTAAAATCTGCCCAACACTTTGCCCACCAATACTTGCAGCAACCAAATCCTGAATGGATTTCACTGATAAACCGTATTGCGCAGCCAATGCATGGTCGATATCGACATTGAGTAAAGGTAAACCATCAGTTTGCTCAACCTTCACTTCACTCGAACCTGTGATGGTTCTCAAGGTTTGAGCAACTTTTTCTGCTTCTTGGTTCAATACCTGCATATCATCACCAAAAATTTTCACCCCAATATCACTACGCACCCCTGAAATCAGTTCGTTGAAACGTAATTCAATCGGTTGTGAAAACTCACTGTTGTTGCCTGGAATTTTCTCCACATAGGCCAACATTTTGGTCCGAAGCTCGTCGATGGTTTCCGATTTATCGGGCCATTGATCACGCGGCTTTAACAAAACGATTGAATCAGAAATATTAGGGGGCATCACATCCGTTGCCACTTCGGCTGTACCCGTACGGGCAAAGATCGCTTTGATCTCAGGAAACTCTGCGAGTAATTGCTTCTCAACACTTTCCTGAATCTTCAGGGATTCTTCAATTCCTGTACTTGGTGCACGCATCAACTGTAAAGCAAAGTCACCCTCACTCAGTTGTGGCGCAAACTCACTACCGACACGCGAACCAATCGCAGCGGTGAGTACCAAAATAGTCACCGCACCAGCCACAACCACATAGCGGAAAGCATAGGCTTTATCCAGCAAGGATTTATAACCGTTTTTTAAGGCGGCCATCCAACGGCTTTCTTTCTCTTTGACCTCACCGGTAACAAATAATGCCACCGCAGCAGGGACGAAAGTCACCGATAAAATAATCGCACCGATCAAGGCCAAGACCACCGTCATTGCCATTGGATGGAACATTTTCGCTTCGACACCTGCCAGTGCAAAGATTGGCAAATACACCACCATAATGATGATTTGTCCAAAAATCAGCGGACGTCGTGCCTGTTTTGCCGCCAAGAAGACTTCGGTAAAACGTTCAGAACGGGTCAGGAGCCGACCTTTATGGTGTTGAGCCTCTGCCAGCCGTCGGATACAGTTTTCGACAATCACCACCGCACCATCGACGATAATACCGAAGTCCAATGCGCCTAAACTCATCAGGTTGGCACTGATTTTCTGCTCCGCCATCCCTGTCAGGGTAAACAGCATGGATAAGGGAATAATACAGGCGGTAATCAATGCCGCACGGAAGTTACCTAAGAACACAAACAGGATCACAATCACCAAGATTGCGCCTTCAATCAGGTTCTTCGCCACCGTCTTAATGGCTTTATCAACCAAGTTACTGCGGTTATATACTGTTTCGACCACCACCCCTTCAGGTAATGAACGTTTGATTTCCTGCATTTTGCTGTCGAGTGCTTGAGCGATGGATTTACTGTTCTCACCCATCATCATCATCGCGATACCCAGTACGGTTTCTTCACCGTTATAGGTGGCACCACCTGTTCTCAGATCATGTCCAATCGAAACTGTTGCAACATCGGCAACATGAATCGGCAAGCCATTCTTGGTACTGACCGTGACATTCTCAATGTCTTGTACGGTTTTCAACATCCCCGGAATACGTACGGTAAGCTGCTGACCATTTTCTTCAATAAAACCCGCACCGCGGTTTTCATTATTTTCAGTGAGTACAGTTTGCAAATCGGTTAAGGGAATTTGCAGTTGTTGCAAACGTTTCAGATCGGGGGAAACCACATAGGTCTTGTTATATCCCCCAATGGTATTGATTTCAGCAACACCTGGCACACGTTGTAATTGAGGACGAACAATCCAGTCCTGAATTTCACGCAGGTCCATAGCCTCATAAGGCGTACCATCTGCCTTTTTGGCATTCGGTTCAGCCTTGATCACCCATTGATAGATCTCGCCTAGCCCCGTTGAAATCGGTGACATTTGTGGATCAATATCATCAGGCAAAGCACTCTTGGCTTCCTGTAAGCGCTGGTTAATCAGCTGGCGTGCCCAATAGATATCGGTACCATCTTTAAAGATCACCGTGACTTGGGACAAGCCGTAACGCGAGATGGAACGGGTTTGTTCCAAGTTCGGAATACCCGACATGGCATTTTCAATCGGATAAGTAATGCGTTGTTCAACCTCAGGGGCAGTGAATCCTCCCGCCTGACTGTTAATCTGCACCTGCACGTTGGTAATGTCAGGTACGGCATCAATCGACAGTTTTTGGTAGCTATAAATACCGACCCCGATCCATGCCACCACAAACAGCATGACCCAAATCGCATTGCGGATTGAAAACTGAATAATCCGATCAAACAGGCCTTCCGCGGGAGGAAGCTGCAACTTATCTTTAGTGTCCATGCTCAGCCTCTCCCTTCTCGATCTCAGATTTCAAAAGGAAACTGCCTTGACTGACATATTGTTGCTTTTCAGTCAGACCCGATTGGATTTCCACCCACTGCCCATCACTTGAGTAATTACCCAGTTGTACAGGTGTTGGAGTGAAATGCATTTGGTCTTTCTCTTGCTTAGCGACAAAAACCGTGGCTTTACCCTCGATCTGCTGAATCGCCCCTTTGGCAACACGAAGCACAGGCTTCTTGTCCGTACCATCTAATAACACGTTTACCATCAAATTAGGTCGAAGTTCTTTGGCTGGGGTTAACACTTTGGCACGCACCTGCAAACGACCTGTCTGCGTATCTGCTGCGGTGGTCAAAGTCTGGATTTGTGCTTTAAAGCTATTATTGGTTTGCAGCGACTTAAACTCGATCTGCTGATCTGGTTGGACATTGATGTTATTGACGCTTGGTAAAATAAACTCAATCCAGAGTTGATCCAGCTGATCAATCACAAATAACTGCTTATCTGCGGTAATTTGCTCTCCCACCACAATATCTTTCAGACTCACCACACCGCTTAAAGGTGCAGTCAAGACATAGCGACCCTGACTGCCACTGGATGCGCCCAAGGCAGATAACCGGCTACGTGCAGCTTGTACCTGAATCTGTGCCTGACGATAGGCATTGTAGGCACGTTGATAATCCTGACGTGCAGAAACCCCTTGTTCCCAAAGTTGTTTTTCACGTTGATAATCTTGCTGTGCAAGCGTTAAAGCTTCTTGTGCAATACTTAAATTAGCCTGCTGATCTACCAGATCAGGGATAAATAGAGTGGCTAAAACTTGCCCTTTCTTGACTTGTTGGCCAAGTACCGCATTGACACTTTCCACACGTCCGGCAAAGGTTGCTGAAACATGCGCTTGCTGATCGGTATTGGTCACCAGTTTTGCTGGGTAAGCAAATTGCTGTCCGACTTCACCCACACCAACCTGAGCCAGCTTAACCCCATATTCAGTCATCTGTTTTGGGCTGAGATTTAAGCTACCTTCCTCACTTTCAGCCTGTCCAGCCTCACCTTCTGTATGTCCTTCCTCACCTTCGCCATGACTATCAGCTGCTGCATCACCGCTGGCTTTGTTCTTGCCAGTGAAAAATAATAACGCGCTCAGGACTAAGCCAACGGCAATAACCAGAATGACCCAGAACCACTGCTTTTTAGATTTATTTGTCGACATTATTCTGCTCCTACTACAGCGGGAAGGTTATTGGTATCTTTCCAGAGGGTTTGATTAATCTGATTTAAGGCATCACTTGAACTCACCATACTCGGCTCAATTCCTAGTGCTAAACTTTCTGCATCAATTTGCTTTTGCCATGCACTCTTGAGTAACTGCACTTTATTTAAACGTTGATCCTGCAATTGCATGGTGGCTTGCTGCACATCAGTAATGGCATATTTACCGACTTTGAAACCGAGCAACATTTTCTCTTGTACCGTTTCAGACAATGGAATTTGTCGTTGATTGACGAGATCGAACTGTTGTTTCAACCCCGCCAACTCTGCTGTTAAGGTCTGAATCGCATTCAAGTTCTGCTGCTTGTAAAACTGTTGCTGTTTGACCAGTAAATCTTGTTTGGCATTGGCAATTCGCAATGAATACTGTTGACGATTAAAAATATTCAACGGGATATCGATACCCACTCGGAACTTGTTATCGGTCGAGTTTGTTTCAGCACTTTTACTTTGCACCATGCCTAAATTGACGGTCGGATTCGGTCGATTGGATACTTTTAAATAATCGATATTGGCTTTTTGACGTACAATATCGAGTTGAATAGCACGCTCAAATAAATTGTTCTGCAAATAATCTTGCAAATCATTTTGTTGTGGCCAGACATTGCTTGCCTGAGTAGAGAAGCGGTTATCGGTACTGCCCCACAGATTTGCCAATTGACGCTTTGCAGTGGCTAAGGAGAGTTCGGTTTGTTGAAACAACCGTTGATTTTCAATATGCGCCATCAAGGTACGGTCTAAATCGACCTGCGCAATGCTGCCCGCTTTGAGTCTTAAGCGAGTTGCATCCAAAGTATCCTGACTGGTTTTTAACTGTGCCTGAACCACATCATGTTCCAGCTCTAGCACCACGACTTGCGACCACAGATATTTAACTGCTAACTCAAGTTGCGCATTGTAGAGTTCCTGATTAAGCCCCACTTGAGATGCTTGTACATCGGCAAGCTTAACCGCAGCACGACGTTGACCAAAAATGTCTAATTTTTGTGAAACACCAAATTCCAGCTCTTTGTCTTTGCCCGACCTAAAGTCGGTTTGCTGAATAGAAATACTTGGATTCGACCATAACCCCGCTTGTTTTACATTGGCCTCAGCGATTCCTTGCTGTGTTTGCCACACCCCTGTGCCTGCCTGATATTGTTTCACATCCTGCAAGATTTGCTCAAAATTCAGATTGCGTTGTGCAGCTTTGCTTACAGGCTGCTGATTCGCATCCAGTAAAGATTCTGCGGCAATGGATGGACTCAAAATGGCCGTGCTTAAAGCAAGTGCCAACACTGACCACTTCAATGACAATTGAGTACGATTTTTTTGCGTACGCTGCTCAACTGCATGAATACGCTGATTTAAACTAGAAGACATATAAAGCCCCGCAAAGTAATAAGAATGCGGTGGGCTATTTTTCGGCTACCCCACCTATAGCGGGGTAAAAAGCGGCGGTGGATTCAGTTCAAATAAATGAGGAGACTGGTAAGAGTTAGACCAGTAATATTTTTGTTCTAATTCATGTATTGTTAAAATAGGGTCATCAAGCTGTTGCTGAGCCTCAGTCACCACCACATGGAAACATGAAGGTAAATGATCATGATGATCTTGCAAGCTTAGAGGCATGGGCAAATCAGCATCTTGGTCATTAACCAAAGTAGATTGTGTATCAACCTGCTGATTTTCAGGAATATGATGACCAAAATGGGTTAATACAGAAGTTTTTGCATTGATATTTTCATGGCCGCAATACGCCGCTGCCACATTCCACAAACTTTGGAATATGAACAAACTGAGTAAGACGGTGATAAAAATACTAAAACGACGCAAAAATTTCTCTTTAGACAAAAATTGCTCAGGTGGCACTATAGCATCTAAACTTGATGTAATAAAATTACATTGTTCGACTAAGCAATAAAAAAATAATATGACTTCATAGCGTAAAGCTTATTCGGTCATCGTACAAAATATAGATACATCATCGGATGAAAACCAGCAACAGAAGTTACTGGTTTCCAAACCTACTAGCCATCATTAACACTTATGCTGAACAGTCGTATGATGACTCTTTTTCTCTACTTGAGCTTTTGTTTCTTTCTGAGCATTAAGATTTTTTTCTAAGAAAATCAACCCACCATCGGCCTTTGCGACAGTCGCGGAAAGAAGTAAAACAACCAACAATACTTTTGCATTTAATTGACTAAACATAATCATCACCTTATCTAAAATAGGCTCTGTTCAATTAAACTTTTGGGCGAAACACCAAAATAAAACGAACAAAGCGACATATATTTATGAGTTCAGTCATGCCTTGAAATTCAAAGTTGATTTCAAGCACAGACTTAAATCTCAAAACTGCTATTCCTTAAAACAAACTAAATACAGAAGGAATAACACCAAATAGCCTCAGCTCTTCAAATAGCTGAATGAAAGCTGCGATCCAGAGAAACCAGACCACTTGTACTAAGAAAACACGAAAGTGTTTGGGCGAAACTTGATAATATTCAGGCTCTTTATAATTCTTGAGACTGGGAATAAAACGAGGTATTTGATTGCAATAAACTAAATATTCGCTCCCATATTTTTTACTCAAAAATTTTTCTTCTTGGCGTATCACATAATGGTAATAGCAGAAGAAATACAGAGAGAATATCACTGGGAAGAAGAACGTCTCCGTTAGAAACATGATGCCGAGACCACCTAAATAACTAAATAGATAAAGTGGATTTCGACAGAGTGAATACGGCCCTTGAGTGACTAATCGGCTATTCTTATAGCCAGAAATGTAAATACTGCACCAGATTCTTCCCATTATCCCTAAACCAACAAAGAGCCACCCAAAGAACCATAGAATGTGTTCTACAAATGGAGCTTGGAAATGCCATTCACTAAAGCTCATCGCGACAATAACAGCCAAAACCAAACCGATGATTCTGGAACTCATTGTTCTTACGCGAGGCGCAAATAAAATATTCATTTTATTTACCCTCAATCGGGACAGGATCGAAATCTAGATCAGCGCTAATCTGCCGATGCCATTTTTTAAATATGGCAATAGGCACATAAACATCGCGCATTTTTAAGAAATTTTTATGCATGGAATAACCCTTTGAAATAAATTTATTTCTGGTGGGTTATTTTTCAGCTACCCCACCTATAGCAGGGTTAAAACAGGCGGTGGGTTTAATCCCGTTAAATAAGGAGACTGATAAAAATTAGACCAGTCATATTGTTGTTTTAATTCATGCTCATACAAAATCGGTTGATTCAACTTCTGCTCTGCTGCCAAAACAACGACATGAAAACAAGAAGGCAAATGATCATGATGATCTTGTGAACTCAGTAAAGTTGTATCATCAGCGAAATCTTGTTTAAGGTCCGGTTGCTCTTGTGTCTCTTGTAATGAATGATGTCCGAAATGATTCACCGTCGTTATCAGTTGCTTGCTTGTATTTTCATGACCGCAATAAGCAGCTGCCACGTTCCAAATACTTTGGAACATGAACAAACTCAATAAGACTGTCATCAATACAGCAGAACGTCGCAACAGAACACCATAACCGTAAATTGCTTAACAGCACTATAGCAGGCAAGATTAATGTAATAAAATTACACTCACTGATAAGTTTGTTTTAATAAAGTTAATCATTTGTTAAATTAAATTCTTTTTATATGATGACTCTGGTTTAAGCGTGTTATTTAAGTCATAACTTTTTAAAAGAGTAAAAAGACTTTTCGAGAAAGCCTTTTTACTGAGCTAGATAGTTATTGCTGTTTTTGCAAATCATAAGTAAAACGAATCACAACATCATCGACAACTTTATTAAATGCCTCATTAATCGTCATCGGTTGTACATTTTCAACTGGCGCTTTTTTATTTCCAACAGTCGATAAAATCATATGTGGATAGCGTTGAGAAGTTTCTTTGCCCTGAGCATCAATATATTTAAATTTAAAGTCATATTTATCAGTAACGGCATTCCCTACCGCACCGAAAGTTAAACCTGTTAATGCACCTTTGCCCGCTGCTTCACCTAAATCAGCTACGTTATTTGCAGTGACATGCAATTTTGCTTGGTTCGCAGCATTCGACTGCGCTGCTGGCGAGAATACACCTGTAGCCCTTAAACTACGATCAACGATTGATTGTAGCTCTTTACCAGCTTTCGGAATCACAACACCATTTCTTTGAAATTCAGTCACCACCGTGACTGGAATTGGCTGGTTTGGTCTTTCAATATTTGAATAACCAATCGTTTTATAAGCAGGATCAACATATGATTTTACTGAGAGACACCCTGTAAGTTGCGTAACAACAGCCACACTTATCGCAATTGAGAAAAGTTTAATTTTTTTCATGATTTTCCAAAAGGTATATTTACCATTTAATATATTGAGTGCTGATATTAATCTTTATAAATTAAAAATATAAGTATAAACCCACGGCCTTTAAATAATTTTCTTTCATAGCTCTAATCACTATTATTATTGATCACTTTTAAAATCGTTAAATAGGATACAAATAAAAAAACCAGCCCTAAGGCTGGTTTTAAAGTTACAGAAAATTAACCTGTAATCTTTTTATATTTAGAGCGTTTTTGCGTTGCATCTTCGCCTAAACGAGACTGACGATAAGCTTCGTATTCTGCATAGTTACCTGTGTAGAATTCTGGCTGTTCGTTTTCAAATGACAAAATATGCGTTGCAATACGGTCAAGGAACCAACGGTCATGCGATACCACCATCACTGTACCTGGGAATACAAGAATTGCATCCTCAAGCGCACGTAAAGTTTCGATATCCAAGTCGTTCGATGGCTCATCCAGTAAGATTACGTTTGCGCCCATCTGTAAGATTTTCGCAAGTTGTAAACGGTTACGTTCACCACCAGACAATTCACCGACGCGTTTTTGCTGATCTTGGCCTTTGAAGTTAAAACGACCGATATAAGCACGTGACGCGATTTCGTAATCACCAATTTTTAGGATATCTAAACCGCCAGAAACTTCTTCCCAAACCGTTTTGTTATTATCCAATGTGTCACGAATCTGACCCACGTAAGCCACTTTAACTGACTCACCTAAAGTCACAGTACCTGTATCAGGTTGCTGCTCGCCCGTCATCATACGGAATAAAGTGGTTTTACCCGCACCGTTTGGACCT
>NZ_DJLC01000041.1:11023-11344 GCF_002434875.1 Acinetobacter sp. UBA6526
TTTTACCCGCACCGTTTGGACCTACGATACCGACAATCGCTGTAGGAGGTACAGTGAAAGTTAGGTTTTCATAAAGTAAGCGACCATCAAATGATTTACTGATACCTTCCACTTCCACAACTTTGTTACCCAAACGTGGGCCAGGTGGAATGTAGATTTCAGATGTTTCATTACGCTGTTGGAATTCTTTAGAGTTAAGCTCTTCAAAACGTTCCATACGCGCTTTGTTTTTCTTTTGCTGACCTTTGGCATTTGAACGAACCCATTCAAGTTCTTTTTTCAATGCTTTAGCAAAAGATTCTTCTTGTTTCTGTTCTTGCT
>NZ_DJLC01000041.1:11659-11995 GCF_002434875.1 Acinetobacter sp. UBA6526
TTCTTCTTGTTTCTGTTCTTGCTCTAAACGCGCATTCTTTTGTTCTAACCAAGAAGAATAGTTACCTTGGTAAGGAATACCATGTCCACGGTCAAGTTCAAGAATCCACTCAGCAACGTTATCCAAGAAATAACGGTCATGCGTAATCGCAACGATCGTGCCTGGGAAGTCTTTCAAGAAACGTTCTAACCAAGATACTGATTCAGCATCTAAATGGTTCGTCGGTTCGTCGAGAAGCAACATATCAGGCTTAGAAAGTAATAAACGGCATAATGCAACACGACGACGCTCACCACCTGAAAGTAATGATACATCAGCATCCCAAGCAGGAAGATT
>NZ_DJLC01000041.1:12305-12640 GCF_002434875.1 Acinetobacter sp. UBA6526
ATCAGCATCCCAAGCAGGAAGATTCAATGCATCAGCAGCAATTTCAAGTTGGTTATTAAGATTGTGTGCATCCCATGCATGGATGATTGATTCTAATTTTTCTTGCTCTTTCGCAAGCGCATCAAAATCAGCATCTGGTTCAGCATACTCAGCGAAAACCTGATCAAGACGTTCTAAAGCGTCAAGTGCTTCACGTACGCCATCTTCAACGTTACCACGAACGTCTTTGGTTGGATCTAAAGGCGGTTCTTGTTCTAGATAGCCGATTTTGATCCCTGGTTGTGCACGAGCTTCACCTGAGAAATCTTTATCTACGCCAGCCATAATACGGAGTA
>NZ_DJLC01000091.1:0-11293 GCF_002434875.1 Acinetobacter sp. UBA6526
TAAAAACTTATTTTCCAAATTCAGAAGTTTGGGTGAGCCAACCAACGTGGGATAACCATGTTGCGATCTTCAACGGTGCTGGCATCAAGAGCAACTTCTATCCATATTTTGATGCTGAAACACGTGGTGTTGATTTTGATGGGATGTTATCGACATTAAAAACTTTGCCAGAGCAAAGCATCGTGTTATTACATCCTTGCTGCCACAACCCGACAGGCGCGGATTTAAATCCAGCACAATGGGATCAAGTGATAGCAGTGTTAAAAGAGCGTAATCTGATTCCATTCCTCGACATCGCTTATCAAGGTTTTGGTGATGGTATGGAACAAGATGCTTATGCAATCCGCGCCTTAGACCAAGCGGGCTTGAACTTTATTGTCAGCAACTCGTTCTCTAAAATTTTCTCACTGTATGGTGAGCGTGTTGGTGGTTTAACTTTCGTATGTGATGATGCTGAAGCCGCAAAATGCACATTCGGCCAGTTAAAAGCAACAGTACGTCGTATCTACTCTAGCCCACCAACAACAGGTGCATGGTTGGTTGATCAAGTACTCAATGACGCCGATCTCAACCAACAATGGCAGGGCGAAGTCAAAGAGATGCGTGAGCGTATTATAAAAATGCGTAGCATCCTCAAAGATGAACTGACCAAAGCCTTACCTGATCGTGACTTTAGTTACCTTGTAAACCAAAAAGGGATGTTCAGCTACACAGGTTTGACAGGCGAGCAAGTGGACACACTGCGTGAAGAATATGCAATTTACCTTGTTCGTAGTGGCCGTATTTGTGTGGCTGGTTTAAACATGAATAATGTTTATAAAGTTGGCAAAGCAATGGCTGAAGTATTGGCGAAGTCAGCTTGATACCATCAAGAAAATAGAGCCGAGAGGCTCTATTTTTTTATAAAAATAAAGAAAAAGTATTGATCATTCTCTATCTAGAGTTAAGAACTCAATGTTTAAATAAGATAGAATTATAAAAATATATCATCTCTTTCCAGCTCGGCATTAAGCCACCAAAGGGTTTCTTAAATTGTTGCAATCATTGAATATTAAAACCCGACTCGGTGGTTTTTACTTTTTCTACTATTCAATTGTTGGCACGTTCATGCCTTATTGGAATCTTTATCTACAAGATCAAGGTTTTAATTATCAAGAAATCGGTATTTTATCTTCGATTGCGATCATTACTCGTTTTTTTGCACCATTTATTTGGGGGTGGGTTGCTGATAAATCAGGTAAAAGAATGCTTTTGGTTCGTATTGCAACTTGGATGGAAGCATGCATTTGGTTTGCGATTTTTATTATTCCAAATAGTTTTCAAGCCGTGGCTTTACTGATGCTGATTTTTAGCTTTTTTCAAAATGCAATTTTGGCACAATTTGAAGGGGTCACTTTATTTTGGTTAGGCGAAAAGAGAGCTGAGCTGTATGGAAAGATACGTAAATGGGGATCTGTGGGTTTTATCGTAGGTGTGTTTGCGATAGGAGCATTGTTAGAAGTTATTCCGATTTCTATGTTACCGATTTTACTGTTATCCGTTTCATTTTTAGCCTTTTTATGGTCTTTTAGCATTAAAGAGCCAGAACATGCGCCAAGCTCACAAAGAAAATTAGAACCGTTATTGCCGATTTTAAAAAAGCCGATGATTGCGGCATTTTTCACAATTGAATTTATTTTGCTTTTTTCACAAGCACCATTTTACAGTTTTTATAGTAATTTTCTGAAAGAAATTGGGTTTAGTACTACACAGATCGGCTCATTATGGGCGACAGGCGTTATTGCTGAAATTGTCATGTTTGCGATCGCTCAAAAAGTCTTTTTTACTCGATTCTCATGGCGATCACTGGTCATCATTTGTTTGCTATTTACGAGCTTGCGTTGGTTTTTAGTGGGAATGCTTGGAGCTAATTTTATAGGACAACTTCTTGCACAATGTTTACATGCATTTAGTTTTGGCTTATTCCATTTGATTGCAATGAAAGTTATTTTCCAAAACTTTTCAGCAGAACAGCAGGGACGTGGTCAAGCACTCTATAGCACGATGTGGGGATTAGGCGTTGCATCAGGTAGTTTATTAGCGGGACATTATTGGCAGATTTTTTCAGGCTCGACGATATTTCTCTGTGCGAGTATCGTCGTGCTATTGGGCTTAATGTTGGTGATTTGGCTGCCGAATCAAGTTGAAACAACAGCCTAATAATCATTTAGATTTTTATCTTTTGATATTCTGGCATCCAAGGTTGTGCCTGTTCAAGCTGAGCAGCAAGTTGCAGTAAACGATCTTCTCGACCAAAAGGTGCAATAAATTGACTCCCTAAAGGTAAGCCATTTTTATTCCAATAGAGTGGGACAGACATTGCGGGTAAACCCGTTACATTGGCGAGTTGAGTAAACGGAACCCAGCTTAAATTATCTCTCACCATTTGCTCAACAAGCTTTCCTTGAGCTAAATAGTGTGCTTTTCCGACTTTTAATAGACCTTTTAAAATTGGCTTTTGCCAAGCAGGTGTTGCGACTTCTCCATTTTTTGGGGCAACCGAAGCAGTGGTTGGTGTTAAATATAAATCGTATTGTTCAAAGAAAAGATTCATTTGAGTACTGTAGTGTCCCCAATTATTCAAAGTATGAATATATTCTGTTGCAGTGGTTTTAGCCCCAAAAGCAGCCAAGGCAACAGAATCAAGTTCAAAATCATGATCCGTTGCACCTGACATTTGCTTAATTTGCGCTTGCATATAAGAGAATTGGCTAAACCAAGTTGTGACGAAATCTTTTGCTAATGCCATTCCATCAATTTGTGGGCGATCCTCAACCACAATATGTCCCAATGATTCCAAAAGCTTTGCTGTTTGATGAACGGCTTGAATCGCATCCTTAGATACTTTAGTGCCAATCGGTGATGCAGTATTAAATGCAATTCTTAATTTTTTAGGTGTTTGTTGAATAACATCTAAATATTTCTGGATTGGTGCTTCAATTTTAAATAGCGAAGTTTGTTCTGGACCTTGTACTGCATCTAACATAGCCGCGCTGTCTCGAACCGTTTTACTCAAGACGTGCTGCATTGCAGCACCATGCATCGCTTCACTATATTGTGGCCCCCAAGGCGTACGTCCTCGGCTCGGTTTCAAACCGAATAAACCACAATAAGAAGCTGGAATACGAATTGAACCGCCACCATCACCAGCGCCTGCAATTGGAACTAAACCACCAGCAACAGCCGATGCTGAACCACCAGAAGAGCCACCGCTATTATATTTTAAATTCCAAGGGTTATGACAAGTACCCCAAGCATCAGGTTCAGTAATGCCTTTGATCCCAAACTCAGGCGTATTGGTACGACCGAATGTAATAATACCTGTTTCTTCCCAACGATTGACAATTTCAGCATTAAAATCAGGCGTATAGTTTATATTTTTGAGTGCTTGGCTTCCGTACGAGGTTGGAATACCTTGATATTCTTGAAATAAGTCTTTGACCAGAAAGGGAACACCAGCAAACATACCTGATTTAGGTTGATGAGCACGATGTTTTGCTTGCTCGTACATTGGAATAATGACTGCATTAAGCTTTGGGTTAACCAGAGCTGTACGTTCTAATGCGATTTCCAATAACTCAGAAGGATGAACTTGTTTTTGTTTGATCAACTGAGCTAAACCTAAACCGTCGTATTGGATGTATTCAGAAAATTTCATAGCCTTTATCCCTTCAGCTAAATTTTTATAAAGTACAAAGAAATAATTTTAATCATCAAGAATACCTTAAAAAAATTAGATCACAATCAAATAAATCGTCCGACAAAAATATTGTGTTTATATGGTTATGATTAAGTGTTTTTCTTAAAAAATATGCTAAGTTAAGGCCATGGAACGTTTTAGAAGACGACTTAATTAAATCTATGAAAAATATTTATATTATTGGATTATTGTGTGCCTGCTCGACATGGACGATGGCAGAGACAGTGACAAATACAGCAACAGCGCAACAAGCAGCTAAGGCAAATGCAATTCGCGTCATTACTCGACCTGAAATTATGGGGCTGTGGGGAATGGAAATCGCAAATAATAAAAAATGTGTAGAGTACTATAACTTCCGTGGTATGAGCGATGTCGTTATCAAAAGCGGTAAAGAGTGGACATATGGTCTCTATGATTATCAACCTTCTGACGATCATAAAGAGCGATTACCAGCTCTGATTTTACAGATCAAATATGACAACAATGAAGTTGATTGTTCAGGTCAACAGCAAGATCAAACTGGTGAAGTTTCACAATATTTCGTGAAATGGGAAAATGAGCATACGATTGATTTCTGTGCCAATGAAAAAGGCGACAAGTGCTTTGCAACGTTACGCCGAGTTTTACCATAATATTTTCTAGATATAAAAAAGCCTCTTAAATTAAGAGGCTTTTTTATTTATGCTTTCTCAGCTTGTGGTTCGAGCTGTTTGAGCAAATGTTTTTCTAGATAGTGAATATCCATTGCTTGTTCACAAAAGTTTTTATCTTTTAAGATTAAGTCTTTGTGTAATGGAATATTGGTTTTAATACCGGTCAAAATCATTTCATCTAAAGCTTGACGCATACGAGATAAAGATGTTTCACGATCTTTACCATATGAAATCAATTTAGCGATCATTGAGTCATAGTACGGCGGAATGCTATAACCCTGATAAATATGAGAGTCTAAACGTATGCCAGCACCCCCCGGAGCATAGAAGCTCTCGATTTTACCGGGTGAAGGTAAGAACGTCGTTGGGTCTTCTGCATTGATACGGCATTCAATCGCATGACCTTTAACTTCGATTTGATCTTGTTCAAGTTCTAAGCCTAAACCAGCAGCAATACGAAGTTGCTGTTCAATAATATCAACACCTGTCACCATTTCAGTGACTGGATGCTCAACCTGAACACGTGTGTTCATTTCAATGAAGAAGAATTCACCTTCTTCAAATAAAAATTCAAACGTACCTGCACCACGATATTGCATCAATTTACAAGCATTTACACATGCTTCTAAAATGTCTGCACGCGCTTGTTCTGGTAGGTTTGGTGCAGGCGCTTCTTCTAACACTTTTTGATGACGACGTTGTAAAGAACAGTCTCGATCATATAAATGAATCGCGTGACCATTACCATCACCTAATACCTGTACTTCGACATGGCGAGGCTTCTGTAAGAAGCGTTCCATATACACGGTATCATCCCCGAACCACATTTCAGCATCGCGTTGAGCAGCTTGAACTGACTCGAGAAGTGTATCTACACGTTCAACAATACGCATACCACGACCGCCACCACCAGCGGCAGCTTTAACGATTAATGGGAAGCCAATTTCTTTAGCTTCAGCAAGCGCATTATTGATCGTTACGGCATGGTCACATCCAGGTACTGTCGGTACGCCTGCCTTTTTCATCGCAATAATCGCTGATACTTTATTGCCCATAAGGCGAATATGTTCAGGACGTGGACCAATGAAAATAAAACCTGAATTTTCTACAATTTCAGCAAATTCAGCATTTTCAGATAAGAAACCATAACCCGGGTGGATGGCATCAGCACCTGTAATTTCTGCAGCAGTAATAATTGCAGGAATATTTAAATAGCTTTCGCTACTTGCACCCGGCCCGATACATACTGCTTCATCAACAAAGCGTAAATGCATCAAGTCTTTATCGGCATCAGAATAAATACCAACAGTTTTAATGCCAAGAGTTTTGCAAGCCCGCGTAATGCGTAAAGCGATTTCACCACGGTTTGCAATTAATACTTTTTGCAACATAGAAATCCCCAAACTGATTAAGCACGGTAGCGGAAAAGTGGCTGACCAAATTGAATGACTTCGCCATTTTTCACTAGAATTTCTTCAATTACGCCACTTTGAGTTGCTTCAATTGGGTTCATGATCTTCATTGCTTCGATGATACCAAGCGTTTCACCCGCTGAAACAGTTTGACCTACATTTACAAACGGTGCTTCACCAGGGCTTGGAGCTGCGTAGAACACACCAACCATTGGTGAGGTTTCTACTGCGCCACGTGGTGTTTTTGCAGCAGGTGCTGCAGGCGCTGTAGCTGTAGGAGCAGCAGCAACTGGAGCAGCATAAACTGGTGTTGGACGAGTTAATGAGATGGATTGATCACCTTCCTTAACTTCAATCGCCTGTAAGTCAGATTCAATCATCAAGTCGATGAGTTTCTTGATTTTACGGATATCCATGAGTGAGCATTCCTGCAAATGTATAAATTAGTTAGAAGATTGAATTTTTTCGATAGCGTAATCGAGTGCGAAGGAGTAACCCTTAGCACCTAAGCCACAAATCACGCCGATGGCTTTATCTGATAAATACGAGTGATGACGAAATGCCTCACGTGCGTGAACATTTGACAAATGAACTTCAATAAATGGAATCGCAACGCCGAGAAGGGCATCACGTACAGCAACTGAGGTATGTGTTAGCGCAGCAGGGTTGATAATAATAAATTTTACCCCATCGTTTTGCGCTTGATGAATGCGATCTACAATCGCACCTTCCCAATTGCTTTGAAAAGTATTTATGGTTAAAGATGCATTTTGAGCTTGAGCAGTGAGTTGTTGGTTAATATCATCTAAAGTGAGATAACCATATACCTCTGGTTCGCGCTTTCCTAGCAAGTTCAAATTCGGTCCGTGAATCACCAAAATGGTTGAGCTCATTCAGCCTGCTCCAATTCTAAATCTGCAAAAGTTTTTTGCAAGATGTCTGCAAAGTTTGCTTATTATGGCACAAAATTCTGCATTTTTTTTATAATTTGTTTTAATCAGTGAAGAAATTTGCATACCAAGCATGGTGCATATAATGAAAACTTTGCAAGGAATTGGCAATGTTAAAAAATGACAAATTTTTAGATATTTTGCTTTTTGAATATTTTAAACTGAAATCCCTTATTTCGTAGAGGTGATTTGTGTAACTCGGAAGTCAAAAAAAATGAATCGCTATTTTTAGTGATGATTAGATGTACTAACTGGTGGACTAAATTATTCATTTTGTAAAAACAATGGAATAGGTAATTAGTCGAATAATTTAAGCATAAATAACTGTTTTTTATGCTTTTAGTTGATGGTTTTTGTTGGCGAGTGAGCATTAGTTTTGCACGAGTCATTCTGTTATTTGCGCTCGAATACATGAAATATCCTTATAGTCTTTATGGTTTATACAAGTCTTTATTGTTAATCATTTTCGATTCAGGTCGTTGTTTGCTCTTTATTCAATTTGCTGTGCTTAGCGATTGGCAAAAAAGCATGAATTGTGTCATTTCGGGTAGCGATTAATGACATAAAATTGTCTGAAAAAGTTAAGTTTAATCATTTAAAATCATTATTACTCAGGACTTGTTGATGATGAATGCATATCATTCTTGATTTTTGAGCTGTCTTTTTACAAAGACAGCTTTTTTTATTTTGTCATTGAAATTGCAGCAGTGTAAGTATCTAGCAAAAGACAACTAGATGCTTGAATTTCATAGGATGCTGCTCGGTCATTTGAACTGTTCCACTTTTGCATTTGTTGAAAAAGCCATTCGAAATCACTGTTTTTAGGTTCAGCCGTATTTTGCACAAAATTCCGAATGATATTTTGGATGGTATAAAACTTTTCAACATGTACATCAGCTGAGCAATTGAATTGTATGACATCAAATTCTGTCAAAAGCTCCCAAACAGGACTGAAATCCTCTAAGACTTGAAGTTCTCGTTGAGCTTTCAAAATGGCGCTGCTTAATGCAATGAGTGTATTTGGATTCTGAGCAGCCCATTCTTGAGTCACAGCAAGTACTTTATCAGCGACATTTGGCGCAACTTGTTGACTTGAACAAACGATATGGCTGAGACCTTGTAACTCAGCTTGAGTATTCCAAGGTTCTCCTACACAAAAGCCATCAATTAAATGATTACTCAGAGCTTCAACCATATACGGAGGTGGTAAGGTTTTCACTTTGATCGTATGGGCAAGTTCTGCATCAGCAAGTGCTAACCATTCTCTCAAACAATAATGATGGATCGAATGTTTGAATACATGCGCTAAAGACACTGGATTTTGCTGTTTGATATAACCAACCAATTTGTTTGCAGTAACTTGTGCAGAGTCTTGCTTTTGTATGTTGAGTTCAAAACATAGTTTTTGACTTAAGCTAATAAATGCACGATTTTCACTTAAAACCAAAGGTGTTTGTAAAGGGATACCAATTTGATCTGCACCGATTGCAGCAGCAGGTAACATTGCGGATAAACAATGTGCGGCATCTAATAAGCCGAATGCAAGACGGTCACGGAGACTTGCCCATGATGCTTCTTTGACTAATGTGACCTCTAGCCCAACTTCTTGGAAAAAGCCTCGATGTTTTGCCCACAATAACGCGGCACAATCAAGCAAAGGAATATAACCAAGTTGCAATTCGGTTTTTTCTAAGTTTCCTAATTCAACTGAATGGCTCATCTATTCATCCTTTATTTGATTATTTAACAATTCTTGGGCATCAAGCAGACGACGTGCCATTTCACCAATCGTCATACGATGACTCATTGCATTTTTGCGTAGTAACTGGAATGCAGTGTCTTCAGTCAATCCATGCAATTGCATGAGTAGAACTTTGGCTTTTTCTACATCTTTACGATCTGCAAGTTTAGTTTTTGCATCTCTGAGATCACATTCGAGTTTCTTGTGCTTTTTAAATTGTTCAATAGAAATATCTAAAATGGTATGCAAACGACTTGGGTCGATACCATCAACGATATAGGCTGTGATCCCCGCATCGACAGCTTGTTTGATGGTATCTTTATCTGTGTTTTTGGTGAAAAGGACGGTAGGTAAGTCAAAGTTACTTACACAGCTTTCAATGACATCACGATGTGGATGATCCATATCAAGCAGAATCACGTCTGCTTGAAGATGTTCTAATTTAAAAATATTCAGGTGATCGAGTGTAAAGCAAGCAACTACATCAAAGTCATGTTGTATTAAACTGTTCTTAATGTATTCCGCTCGAGCCTGATCATCGTCAATGAGTGCGATTTTGAGTTTCGGCATAAGTATAAAGGTCAATCTATAGATATGAGCACATGAATGTGCCGTAAGCATTGTTTTTGAAGCAATATTAGTGCCATAAAGAAATTCTTATTCGGTGCAATTACTTTATAGACTTGTTGTTTATGCGCTTTATTGTATCGCTGCTTTTGTAATGATGAAATGAAAATCGATGTTGGAATCCTTAAAAGATGGATTGTGTATCTTTATGGTGCAAAAAAAGAGTTTTTTTGAAGCATAGATGAGGATGCAATAAAACAGGTCATTATTCATAGTACATGATGTTAAAGCATGTTTTAGCATTTGTAGAGACGATGATATTTTAAAAAAATATAATAAAAACAATTTCTTAATGTTTTAATTAAAAATTAATTGTGAGTTGGCATAGCACTTGCTTATTTAATCTCAGTCAAAGACGACTTTTTAAAATTGTAAGACGGCCAACGATGTCCGATCTGATCGGTTTGTTAACACAGCTTGATGTGTCGACAAAGCAGTATACGTTCAGTATGGGAGATGGCAATGTCTTTAGATTTATCGGCGAAAAAAGCCACATCAATTAAGCTCTTTAGCTTTTCCGCACCAGCGATGCGAGCGTTTCACCTCAGTTGGCTTGCATTCTTTGTTTGTTTCTTTGCTTGGTTTGCTTGCGCGCCGTTGATGCCAGTCATTGCCGGTGAATTTCATTTAACCAAAGATCAAATCGCGAATATCAATATTGCAGCAGTTGCGATCACGATTCTTGTTCGTTTGATTGTTGGACCGCTGTGTGACAAATATGGCCCACGTAAAACGTATACCGCTTTATTACTGATTGGCAGTATTCCTGTCTTTGGTGTTGCAGCAGCGAATAGCTACGAGTCGTTCTTATTCTTCCGTTTACTCATCGGCGCAATTGGCGCGAGCTTCGTAATTACTCAATATCATACCAGTGTCATGTTTGCCCCAAATGTTGTGGGCACTGCAAATGCCGCATCAGCAGGTTGGGGTAATGCGGGTGGTGGTGCGACACAAGCGATTATGCCGCTATTGCTTTCTGCTTTGGTGATGTTTGGTGTTGAGCAAGCGATGGGTTGGAGAATTGCACTGCTTGTACCAGGGGTGATGATGCTGATTGTCGGTGTACTTTACTGGAAATTTACTCAAGACTGCCCTCAAGGTGATTACAAAGAGCTTCGTGTCCAAGGTGTTGTGGTGGGTAGCGACAAAAAAGGCGGTCTTGCAATCTTGATGCATGCAGCACGTAACTATCGTGTATGGATTCTTTTCTTCTCTTATGCAGCATGCTTCGGCATAGAAATCTTTATTCATAACATTATTGCGATGTACTACGTAGATCATTTCAGTTTTGGTTTAAAAGAAGCAGGTCTAGCGGCGGGTATCTTTGGTTTACTTGCACTATTTGCTCGCGCGCTTGGCGGTATCCTTTCAGATAGAGTCGCACTTAAAAAAGGTTTGGATGGACGTACTAAAGTTCTATTCCTTCTCATTTTAGGCGAAGGCTTATTCCTCATGCTGTTCTCTCATATGAATAGCGCAGCACTTGCAATCTTGAGCATGACCGTATTTGCACTGTTTACTCATATGGCATGTGGTGCAACCTATGCATTGGTTCCTTTTATTGATCGTGAAGCACTTGGTGGTGTAGCAGGCATCATCGGTGCAGGTGGAAACGTCGGTGCTGTTGCAGCAGGTTTCTTATTGAAAGGAATGCTCGATATTCAAACTTGTTTAATGGTTTTAGGTGGCTTGGTGGTGGTCGCAGCGAGTTCTGTCATGCTGATCCGATTTTCGGTAGAGCATAAAGAAAAAGAACAACGCTTATTCGAACAAGCAGTGTTAGAACGCGGCACAGAACAAAACAGCGCAGCTTAACCCAGATTAGATTTTAGGAGAAACACAATGAAATTAGTGATGATTGGTCACGGTATGGTGGGGCATAAATTCATCGAAGCTATCTTAGAAAAAGCTGATGATGAATTAGAAATCACAATTCTCGCTGAAGAACCACGTATCGCATACGATCGTGTACATTTAACTGAATACTTCTCTGGTAAATCAGCAAAAGATTTGTCACTTGCTCGTTTCGATTTCGCGGATGCACATGGCATTGATTTAAGACTAAATACAAAAGCGATTGCCATTGATACAGCAGATCAAACGATCACAACCAGCATGGGTGATGTGATCAGTTACGATAAGTTGGTTTTAGCAACAGGCTCTTATGCTTT
>NZ_DJLC01000031.1:0-4564 GCF_002434875.1 Acinetobacter sp. UBA6526
GTTGCTGATCATCTTGCTGAAAATGATGAACATGCAATTGCAATTGCCCGTAACATCGTTGCGAATCTAAATAAAAAGCCGAATGATCTAAGTAAACAAATTGATGAGCCATTATTCGATGCCAAAGAGTTATATGGCGTTGTTCCAAGTGATGCAAGAAAACCTTTTGATGTTCGTGAAGTGATTGCCCGTATCGTTGATGGTTCTCGTTTTGATGAATTTAAGGCGCGTTTTGGGTCAACGTTGATCACGGGTTTTGCATCCCTGTATGGTATGCCTGTTGGAATTATTGCCAATAATGGCATTCTATTTTCTGAATCCGCGCAGAAAGGCGCTCACTTTATTGAACTTTGTACTCAGCGTAATATTCCTTTGCTATTTATCCAAAATATCACGGGTTTTATGGTGGGTCGTCAGTATGAAAATGAAGGCATTGCCAAACATGGCGCGAAGTTAGTGATGGCTGTTGCAACAGCCAATGTTCCAAAATTAACGCTGATTATTGGTGGTTCTTTTGGTGCAGGTAACTACGGAATGTGTGGACGTGCTTATTCACCACGTTTCTTATGGACTTGGCCAAACTCTCGTATTTCAGTGATGGGTGGCGAGCAAGCAGCCAGCGTACTTTCAACTTTGAAACGTGATCAGATCGAACAAAAAGGTGCAGAATGGTCTGCACAGGAAGAAGATCAGTTCAAACAGCCAATCCGTGATCAGTACGAACAACAAGGTCATCCTTACTATGCATCTGCGCGTTTATGGGATGATGGTGTAATCGATCCTGCTCAAACTCGTCATGTTTTGGGTTTAAGTCTTGCAGCTGCATTGAATGCACCTATTCAACCAACAAAATTTGGCGTGTTCCGTATGTAAGAGGTCTGTATGAGCTATCAATTTTTACAACTCGAACAACAGGATCAGGTTGCCTATATCTGGCTTAATCGACCAGAACTACACAATGCTTTTAATACAATCGTGATAGAGGAGCTTCATGCTTACTTTAACACATTAAATAACCGTGATGATATTCGTGTCGTGGTTTTAGCTGGTCGTGGTAAAAGTTTTTCCGCAGGCGCTGACTTGAATTGGATGAAGCAAGCTGGTCAAGCTTCTTCAGTAGAAAATGAAGCTGATGCGTTGAAATTAGCAGAGATGCTTCATGCATTGGCCACTTTAAAGCAGCCCACAAACGCTCGTGTACATGGTGTTGCCTTTGGCGGTGGAATGGGTTTGGCATCGGCATGTGATATTTGTATCGCGAGCCATGAAGCAAAATTTGCAACGTCTGAAGTTCGACTGGGTTTAGCTCCATCGACTATTAGCCCTTACGTGATTCGTGCAATTGGAGAACGACAAGCTTCACGCTATTTTCTAACTGCTGAGCGTATTTCTGCAATCGAAGCCAAACAAATTGGCTTAGCACATGAAGTAACGGATGCTGAACATTTAGACCAGAAAGTTCAAGATGTGATTGATGCGTTATTGCTCGGTGGCCCACATGCCCAAGCAGCATCTAAACAGTTGATTCAAATGGTGAGTAAGCAACCGATGAGTGATGTATTGCTACAACAAACTGCACATCATATTGCACAAGTCCGTCAGGGTGCTGAAGCGAAAGAAGGTTTAAATGCCTTTTTAAATAAGCAGCAGCCTGCTTGGATTTCTAACTCGAATAACAACAATTAAGGACAATCAACATGTTTGAGAAGATTTTGATTGCGAACCGTGGCGAAATTGCTTGCCGCGTAATTCGCACAGCGAAAAAATTAGGTATTGCGACGGTTGCTGTTTATTCAGATGCAGATGCAAATGCACAGCACGTAAAACTCGCCGATGAGGCAATTTATATTGGACAGTCTCCTGCAACTCAGAGCTATCTTCAGGTTGATCGTATTATTCAGGCGGCGATAGATACTGGAAGTCAGGCAATCCACCCTGGTTATGGTTTTCTTTCTGAGAATGACCAGTTTGCGCTCGCTTGTCAGCAACACAATATTTGCTTCATTGGCCCACCTGTAGAAGCCATCTTAGCCATGGGTTTGAAAGCGACCTCCAAAGCATTGATGGAAAAAGCTGGTGTCCCATTAACACCGGGTTACCACGGAACGAATCAAGATGCTGAATTTTTAAAACAGCAAGCAGATCGTATTGGTTATCCTGTCTTAATTAAAGCGAGTGCTGGCGGTGGTGGTAAAGGTATGAGTCTCGTTGAACGTAGCGAAGACTTTTTACATGCCCTTGCTTCTTGTAAACGCGAAGCGAAATCGAGCTTTGGCAATGATGATGTTTTGATTGAACGTTATGTGATTCAACCACGTCATATTGAAGTACAAGTGTTTGGTGATACACATGGGAATTATGTGCATTTATTTGAGCGTGATTGTTCGGTACAACGTCGCCATCAAAAAGTGCTAGAAGAAGCACCAGCACCACAAATGCCAAGTGAAAAACTGGATGCTATGCGACAGGCTGCAATCGATGCCGCTCGTGCCGTAGATTATGTGGGTGCGGGAACAGTTGAGTTTATCGTTGAACAAGACGGTACTGCTTATTTCATGGAAATGAATACGCGTCTACAAGTCGAACATCCTGTGACCGAAATGATTACAGGTGAAGACTTGGTGGAATGGCAGTTGCGTGTTGCTTATGGTGAACCGTTGCCAAAGTTGCAGGATGAATTGCAGATACATGGACATGCCTTAGAAGCACGAATTTATGCAGAAGAACCAGAAAAAGGCTTTTTGCCTGCAATTGGCAAAATTGACTATCTGCGCTACCCACCTCAAAACCAATACGTCCGTGTAGATAGCGGAATTGTTGAGGGCGATGAAATCACTACATTCTATGATCCGATGATTGCAAAATTGATTGTATGGGGCAAAAACCGTGAAGCTGCTTTAATTCAAATGCAACATGCGCTTAGCCAATTTCATGTGGATGGCTTAGGCAACAATATTGCGTTCCTTGAAAAGATTGTTCGTTGTGACTCTTTTAAACAAGCCAAATTAGATACAAATTTGATTCAGCGTGAAGAACAATTTTTGTTTAGCCCTGCGAATATAAAACCTGAGTTTATTGTTGCGACTGCATTTATTGAGTTTTTAAACCAAATGCAAAATAACAAATCAGCTCAAAAACAGCTTTGGTTGGCACAGCCATTATGGCGGAGTAATGTTGCCTACCAGCACAGCATCAAATTAAATTATTTAGATAACAGCATTCAGATTAAATTTTCAGCTGCTGAGCAAGGATTTAACGCAGAATTTAATGGTCAGCATTATCAGATCACAGGTGAGTTGCTTGATGCGAATACAGCCAAGATTCTGATTAACGGTAATCAACATAAATTAGCTTTTAATCAAAGTCAGCAAGGCATCACTCTATTCCACTCTGGTCAGAGTTATAAATTTGCTTATATCCGCCAAAATTTTAATCAGACTGAAGGACAAAATGAGCAAGGGCATCTTAAAGCTCCGATGCCGGGTGTCGTGACTCAACTACTAGTCGGTGCGAACCATACGGTGAAAAAAGATGATGTGCTGTTGACGCTTGAAGCGATGAAAATGGAATACACCATTCGAGCACCGAAGGATGGCATTATTTTAGATGCTTATTTTCAAGTCGGTGATCAAGTTAAAGCGGGTGACGAACTCGTAGAATTTCAACCTGATCAGGAAGAAGTTGCATGAATGAGTTTGTCAAAATTGTAGAGGTTGGCCCTCGTGATGGGCTTCAAAATGAGAAACAGACGCTCACATTAGAGCAGCGTTTAAATTTCATTATTGACTTGATCGATGCTGGCTTAAAGTCGATTGAGGTTGGTTCATGCGTTTCAGCCAAATGGGTTCCTCAAATGGCTCAAAGTGATGAATTATTTAAACGCTTACCACAACGAGCTGATCTTAATTTGAGTTTGCTCACACCAAATATTAAAGGTTTTGAAACAGCACTTGCTGTTGGCTGCAAAGAGGTTGCCGTATTTACGGCTGCTTCTGAAAGCTTTGTTCGTAAAAATATTAATTGCTCTATTGATGAAAGCTTAGAAAAGTTTTCTGAAATCATGCAAGCAGCCAAACAACACAATATCCGTGTAAGAGGCTATGTCTCTTGTATCGTTGATTGCCCTTATGAAGGCGCAATTGAGCCACAGCAAGTCGTGAACGTGGTTAAGCAGCTTTATGAGATGGGATGCTACGAAATTTCGTTGGGTGAAACCATTGGGACAG
Source organism: Acinetobacter sp. UBA6526 (assembly GCF_002434875.1). NCBI lineage: Bacteria > Pseudomonadati > Pseudomonadota > Gammaproteobacteria > Moraxellales > Moraxellaceae > Acinetobacter > Acinetobacter sp. UBA6526. The sequence continues at coordinate 4,227 of NZ_DJLC01000031.1, forward strand.
CGACGCCAGATCGAGTTCAAAAGGTGTGGCAAGCATGTTTAGCTGAACTTGATAGCAAAGTTTTGGCTGGGCATTTTCATAATACTTATGGCATGGCAATTGCCAATATTTATCAGTCTTTACAACAAGGTATTCGTGTTTTTGATTCATCATTAGCAGGTCTTGGCGGCTGTCCTTACGCAAAAGGTGCTTCTGGCAATATCGCGACAGAAGATCTCTTTTATTTGCTTTCACATATGGGTTTTGAAACAGGAATTGATTTAGAGAAATTGATGACAGCGAGTCAAAATATCAGCCAGATATTGGGTCGAAAAAGTCTATCTAATTATACAAATTCT
>NZ_DJLC01000247.1:0-635 GCF_002434875.1 Acinetobacter sp. UBA6526
TTTTTTATTAAATATATTTTTTCACGATCCCATCATCAAGCAATTGCTGAAAATGCTCACAAACGCTCTCACGAATATCGCGGTATTGAATTCCCAATTCATTTACACTGCGTTCAGCATTAAAGTAAATCGGATAACCCATATTGAGTTTTACAAACTGACGAGAATATCCGAGCATTGGTGCAATCAGTGAGAATGCTGTTTTTGGTACAGTAAAATGTGGGAAAGGATATTTATAACCAAACTTTTGCGTTAATGCTTTACCCATTTCAAGTAAGCTTAATGTTCCACCACAGATGATATAGCGGCCTTTGGCTTGTGGATCTAAAGCGGCTTTCACATGTGCATCAGCAACATCTCGTACATCAACAATGCCATTCCACATTGGCGGCACACCGAATAGCGTCGTACCATTGCCGAACTGCTGCAATACTTCAATACTGCCTGATTGGCTTGCATCCGTTAGTGACGGCCCCATAACCAGTGCTGGATTAATACAAACTAAACTCCAACGACTTTGCTGATCTGCGATCTCCCATGCTTTGCGTTCAGCAGCCACTTTTGAATATGAGTAGGGTTGATGCGTTTCATTGCTGGTGTTATTCCAGTCATTTTCATCAAACTCATTATTTGAA
>NZ_DJLC01000247.1:944-1494 GCF_002434875.1 Acinetobacter sp. UBA6526
TTTTCATCAAACTCATTATTTGAAGTATCTAGAATTTCAATTGCATCACCATAGGTCGAAGCAATGCTTGAAGTGAGTACCACACGTTTAACGGATTCAGTACGGTTGACACTATTGAGGACATTTTCAGTACCTTTCACTGCAGGCTCAATAATGTCTTTTACCGCATCTTTATAATTAGTCACAACGAAAGGTGATGCGGTATGAATCACTACCTCACAGCCTTGCATTGCATCATCAAAAGAATTTGGATCAAGTAAATCTGCTTTGAAAAATTGGATTTGTCCAGATGACTTCTCGGCGATGTCATAAAGATGTTGGATTTTATCGGTTTTAGATGGATCACGAACAGTCGCATTCACCTTATATCCTTGATTTAATAGCCGTTCAATAATCCAGCCAGCGATATAACCTGTTGCTCCAGTGACCAAGATTGGTGTGCTTTTATTCATTTCTTTTTCCACATTGTATTTTTGTGATTGCTCTTATTTAGCGAATTTTGCTTGAACAAACAACAGCTGACCAGTCATTTTTTTAAATTTATTGATTA
>NZ_DJLC01000247.1:1812-3320 GCF_002434875.1 Acinetobacter sp. UBA6526
TTTTTAAATTTATTGATTAAAACAAAGGGCTAAATAAGAAGCATTGTGAATGGTTACAAAAATGAAAATAAACGTTTTCTTCATAAATTATGGGTTTAGGATCAAGATGTTCGTTTGCAAGCGCTTATTTTACTTCAATAATTTTGCTTAATTAAAACTGTAAATGCGTATGTTTCTCATTTTAATTTTATAAAAATCATAAACTTACACAAATTTAACTTTGCAATTATATTTTAACTTGCACATAATAGTGGCATTCGATAGGAGTAAGTATTATGCGTGGCAATCCAGAAGTCATCGACTATTTAAATATGCTCATTGGCGGTGAGTTGGCTGCTCGTGATCAATATTTAATTCATTCGAGAATGTACGAAGATTGGGGCTTAGGTAAAATTTACGAACGTATTGATCATGAGATGCAGGAAGAAGCTTCTCATGCAGATGCAATCATTCGTCGTGTTTTGTTTTTAGGTGCTCAACCGAATATGAATCGTGAAGACATTAACGTTGGAAACGATGTTGTTAGCTGTTTAAAAGCTGATTTGGCGCTTGAATATCATGTTCGTGAGAAACTTGCGACAGGAATTAAGCTTTGTGAAGAGAAAGGCGATTATATTAGCCGTGATATGCTTCGTCAGCAGCTTTCTGATACAGAAGAAGACCATACCTATTGGTTAGAAAAACAATTACGTTTAATTGAATTGATTGGTTTACAGAACTATATTCAATCACAGATCTAATATTCTAAATTAATAAAAAACTCAGCTTAATGCTGAGTTTTTTTATTTCTAAATTTACTTTTTAGTTTGAGCGTCTTTCAAGTCTTTAAGCACCTGATCCGCATGAGTTTGTGTGTTGACACTGGTATAGTGATACATAATTGCACCTTGAGGGTTAATTAGAAAACTCTCTCTTTTAGCAATTTTTGCAATCCCGAAATTTCTTACAATCCCAAACTTTCCGGCAAGTTCACCTTTGTCATCAGCCAAAATAGGAAATGGCAAGCCAAGTTTTTCTGAAAACTTTTGGTGTGAAGCGACATCATCTAAACTTACCCCTAAAACGACAGCATTTGATTTTATAAATTGAGGGTAGAGTGCTTTGAACTGATTGGCCTCTTGTGTACAGCCTGCTGTATTGTCTTTAGGGTAAAAATAGAGCACGACCCATTTACCTTTATACTGGTTCAAAGTATGCCATTTACCACTTTGATCTTGTAGTTTAAAGTCAGGTGCGGATTGTCCAACCCATTCTTTCTGCGCGGTATTTTTTGAGGAAAATAAGTTACTTTGTGCTACGGTTAGACTTGGATAAGTCATTAAAAATAGTGAGCTACAAAGAATAAGAACTTTGGACTTTATCGTATTCATCATGTTGATCTCAAAGTGTAATAGCAGCTACTTTAGCAAATTTAGAGATTGGATGTGGAAGAAAATTCTTTACAGAGTTTTGCTCTGCTTTATATCTTTCAATTGAATAGTGATTTAGAAAAAGAAAAGGAAAATCAA
>NZ_DJLC01000247.1:3629-3795 GCF_002434875.1 Acinetobacter sp. UBA6526
TTAGAAAAAGAAAAGGAAAATCAATGGATGTTGGTGCAGTTCTGATTAAATTAAAACCAAATATGCAGGCAAGGGTCGAGGCTTGGCAGCAAGAAATTCAACTACGTAAAGCTGAAGCCATTCAAACACTTCAAGCTGAAGGGGTAACCGTTGAATCATGGTTTCA
>NZ_DJLC01000029.1:0-6569 GCF_002434875.1 Acinetobacter sp. UBA6526
TGTTCAGCAACTGCTTTACGCTGCTCAAAAGTCAACGGCTGCAACTTAGATTTTAATCCAGCCAAAGCTTGAGCAAGTTGAGCATAAGCCTGTTGTTTTAATTGGCGAGTTCCTAATAAGCGCAGAACAAAAATTGTCCATGTCGCAATCGACATTGCTAGAAGGATGAAATACAGCGTTTTACTTACTGCATCTGCGTGTTGCCAATAAACTGAAAAGTTCATATACGAACTCCTGATTTATGTATAAATTACTTGAATCCAATAGCAAGTGGTAACGGTACTGTAAAAGACTTGGCAACGCCATTTACCATACGTGGCTTAAACCGTTGTCGACTAATAACTTGAACCATCTTTTGATCAACTTTGGGATTACCACTGGATTTTTCCACCGTTACCGAGGTAATTTTACCCTTTTCATTTACACTAAGTTTTAAAGTAAGAGTAAACTCACCCTTGATCTTTGAATATTTATTTGCAAATTCATTTGAAGCACCCTGAACTTGTTTATCAACCCATTTTTGTCCCATTGCCCATTCAACTTCGCCCGCACTCACTTTTTCAACCCCAGTGCTTTGGGCTTCCTGATTTTTTTGAGCTTGTTCACGGGCTTGCTGATCTCTTAAAGCTTGCTCACGCGCTTGCTGTTCTCTTAAAGCTTGTTCGCGAGCTTGCTGATCTTTTAAAGCCTGTTCTCGCTGCAGTTGCTCAAGTCTTTGCTTTTCTAAATCTTGCTGTTTCTTTAACTTCTCTTGAGTATCATCCTGCTGTACCACTTTCGGCTCAATTTTTTGCACTTTCTGAGAAATAACTTTTGGTTTTTCTACAGGAGTTGGCTCAACCTTCTTTTCAATAGGTTTAGGTTCAACTTTTGGCTTAATTGGCTCTATTTTCGCAGGCGGCGGCGGAGGCGGTGCCTCTTCTGGTTTAATCTTGACGAATTTAACCTTTAACGGCTCTTTCTCGATTGGTTTTAGCTCAATCGGCTTCATGTGGCTAACAGCCCACAAAACTCCTACATGTCCAATCACAACCGCAACTAGGGCAGTGATGATTTTCTTTTTCATCGAGTGTGGTGTGTTGAATGTCGCAGGAGATTGACTCATAAGAATCTAAGTACCTATATAGATGGTGACGTTCCTATAAAGTAAAAAACGATTTCACTCATCGGATAGAACAATGAAAGTGCCGTAATAATAAATGAGAAGTGTTTTCATTTGCAACTATTTTTTGTGATGGTGACTAAATTTATTGCTCAAACCACACTCAGCATAAGCAAATGTTATAACATAATAATAATAGCATAAAAAAAGCATGCTGATTTAGCATGCTTTTTCATCGAGTATTTATTTGTTAGAAAACTACTGTTTTATTGCCATCAACAATAATACGGTCTTCTAAATGCCATTTCACAGCGCGTGCTAACACATTACGCTCCACATCTTCACCAAGCTCACGTAATTGCTCAACGTTATAATCATGGCTTACACGCTCAACGTCCTGTTCAATAATTGGACCTTGATCTAGATCAGCAGTGACATAATGCGCAGTTGCACCAATCAGCTTCACACCTTTTTCATAAGCTTGCTTATAAGGATTTGCACCAACAAAAGCAGGCAAGAATGAATGGTGAATATTAATAATCTTCATTTCCCATTGCGAAACAAAATCCTCACTTAGAATTTGCATATAACGCGCAAGGATCAACAAATCATTACCTTGCATCATGTCATTGATTTGTGCATAAGCTTCGACTTTGTTGTCTTTATTCACAGGTACAACATGGAACGGTATACCAAAATTCTCAACCGCTTCACGTAAATCAGGATGGTTAGAAACAACCTGTGTAATCTCACATGGCAATGAACCACGCGCGTGACGCCATAGCAGCTCTAAAAGTGCATGATCGACTTTAGAAACCAAAATACCGACTTTTTTCAGTTCATTGACGAAAGTCAATTTCCATTGCATCTCATAACGTTCAGCAACATTTGCGGCAAATGTTTGCATCAACGCTTCTTTACGAGACTGCAAATGATCAAGTTCAAATTCAACACGCATGAAGTAACGTCCGCCTTGAGCTTCTGTCGCGTATTGATCAAGTGCGGTAATGTTTGCTCCCTGATGATACAAAAAGCTCGATACAGCTTGCACGATCCCCGGCTTGTCTTCACAAGTAATCAGTAATCGTGCTGTATTGGCAGTAGTCGTGTTCATGTGGTTAATATCACTTATTCAAATCAAATTAAAATCAAGCCGAGCATTCTAGCCCTTTTTTGCCTCAGACTAAATAGCTAAGGGCTACTCGTCGTCATTTTTAAGATTAGATAAGCTTGCAAATAACTCTGATGGACCAAGCGACTTCAATAATTGCTCATATGTCTGACGGCTTTCACCCATCAAATATGGACCCTCTAAGAACACCATTTGACGCAACGCCTGCCAAACCCACTTTTCCTCTAAGCGATTATTATCGCTAATATGGCCTGACATATACAAAAAGTTAGTCCAGTTGGTTAAGACGATCCACAAGTTGATGATCAATGCTTCGATTTCAGAATCTGTCATTTTCATCAAACCCGCATCAACGAAAGCACGATAAATCCGTTGACCTTGTTGCATCACTTGCCCAGCAAAACGTGGGTAAATTTTTCTAAAGTCTTCATTATTTTCAACTAGATGATAAACATCACGATGAATGAAGCGATAAGCCCATAATTGATTACTCAATACTTGGAAATAACTAATTTTATCGTTGGCATTCAATGGGCGATCAGTAGGTAATGCCAGCATTTCCAGTGTTTCCGCCTGATACTGCTGCGCCAACTCTTTAATAATTTCTTGCTTGTTACGAAAGTGATAATACAAATTGCCAGGGCTAATACCTAACTCAGCAGCAATATGATTTGTCGTGACTGAGCGTTCACCACGCTCATTAAACAACTGCAAACTGATCTGCAAAATTCTATCTTTTGTTTTGTTTGGCTTAGCTTGTGACATTGAATTAACCATCTATAACATTATCAATAGGTTATAAAACAAACCTATAAAGCGACTTGACACTTTAGAGTATTTACTCTAAAAATTAAAAAATAATAAGCTTTCTTTTGGTCCACTCCTATGAACAGTCAAACAAAAACAACCGCTATGACACCTCATGTTGATGTGAAACGGCTACATGATTTGCTTGAGCAGCAAAAAGCGGCTTACCAACGCCATCCTGTACCGAGCGCAAAAGAACGTATTGAACGCTTAGCTCGACTTAAAAATATCTTGGTAAAGTATCAAGATCAATTTGCTAACGCAATTAGTCAAGATTATGGCAATCGTGCAGTGATGGAAACCAAAATTGGTGAAGTTCTTACTTGTTTAGAGCATATCAAATACTATAGCAAGAACTTAACCGAATGGATGAAACCATCTAAACGCCATATCAGCATGTTACACCAACCAGCAAAAGGCTGGGTAGAATATCAACCTCTCGGTGTTATTGGTGTGATTGCACCTTGGAATTATCCATTGCTGCTTTCTGTTGGCCCATTGATTTGTGCCTTGGCTGCGGGTAACCATGCCATGATTAAAATCTCAAGTGCATCATCGAACTTTGGTTATGTACTTGAAAATGCACTTTCTGAAGCATTTCCTCAAGAACTGGTTGCCGTTGTAAATGGTGGTGGTGCAATTTCAGATGCATTCAGTCATCTTGCTTTCGATAAAATGATTTTTACAGGCTCTACTTCTGTTGGTAAAACGGTGATGGCCGCTGCTGCTCAAAATCTTGTTCCTGTCATCTTAGAATTAGGTGGTAAATCACCTGCTCTTGTTCATTCTGCAATGAACATTCGCGATGTTGCACAACGTATCGCTGTAGGTAAACTCTGGAATGCAGGTCAAACATGTGTTGCACCTGACTATATGTTCCTACCTAAAGGTCAAACGGCTGAGTTCACTAAGCACTATAATGACTTTGTGAATACGATGTACCCAACGCTACGTGATAATAAAGACTACACTTCTATTGTTAATGACAAGCAGTACAATCGCTTACAAGGTTATTTAGAGGATGCTCAAGCTCAAGGTGCAAATATTGTTGAGCTAAATAACAAAAATGAGTCATTAACTGAAGTTCGTAAGATTGCCCCAACCTTATTAACCGATGTAACGACTGACATGGAAATCATGAAGAATGAAATCTTCGGTCCTATTCTGCCAATTTTAGAATACGAACATATCGAAGATGCAATTCAATTCATCAATAGTCGTCCTCGTCCATTAGCATTCTATTATTTTGATATCGACAGCGCGCGTGCAGAATATGTTGCAAGCCGCACTCATTCAGGTCACTTCGGGATTAACCAAACATTGACCCACGTTGCGCAAGACGATCTTCCATTTGGCGGTATCGGTGCATCTGGAATGGGTAAATATCACGGTAAAGAAGGTTTCTTTAGCTTCTCACACGAACGCTCAATGATGTCAAATCCTGTAAGTCCTAAACTTTACAGTTTAAAATTCATCCTTCCGCCGTATAATAAAGCGATGCATAAAGTGCTTTTAAAAACACTATTCCGCTAAGCTGATCAAGGCATGATCTATCACACTAGATCATGCCCTGTTTTTACCAAATTCGCTTGTCTTTTAATCGTATTTTTGGTATAAAACGCCCCTTGAATGATTTCATCCGTTTACTTGAATGGCTAGTTGCACGAATCAGTGCTATATGAACTAGCAATGGAGTTCACCATGTCTAAGGTTTGCCAAGTTACCGGCAAGCGTCCTATCGTTGGTAACAACGTATCGCACGCAAACAACAAAACCAAACGCCGGTTCGAGCCGAACCTGCACCACCACCGTTTTTGGTTAGAAAGCGAAAAGCGTTTTGTACGTCTTCGTTTAACCACTAAAGGTATGCGTATTATTGATAAATTGGGTATCGAGAAAGTTGTTGCTGATCTCCGTGCTCAAGGTCAAAAGATCTAAGGAGTCTGAACAATGCGTGATAAGATTCGCCTCGTTTCTACAGCTGGTACTGGTTACTTCTATACCACTACTAAGAACAAACGTACTATGCCGGAAAAAATGGAAATCAAAAAATTTGATCCAAAAATCCGTCAACACGTAATTTTCAAAGAAGCTAAAATTAAATAATTTTAGTTCTTAAAAAAACGACTTCTTTTGAGGTCGTTTTTTTTGTCTATCGAAAACCTGAACTAAAAATAAAAGATTTACATAATTTTTTTTGATGATTAAAAAAAATATCATCAACAAATCCGATTTTAGTTGTTAAAATTTTAATCTATCCGCTTTGGCATTTTTTATGCTTATTTACTCTTTGACCTTAACCGCAACGATTAAGGAGCTTCAATGCCACATGATGTTAATTTAATTATATTACTTGCTGTTGGTTTTGGTATGGCCCTCATTTTTGGCTATATCGCAGCACGTCTACGTTTACCTCCTTTAATCGGCTATTTAATTGCGGGCATTATTATTAGCCCAAACACACCGGGGGTCGTCGGTGATATTCAACTTGCCAATCAGCTTGCTGAACTGGGTGTGATGTTTTTGATGTTTGGCGTAGGTATGCATTTCTCCCTCAGCGACCTACTCCAAGTTCGCCGTATTGCATTACCGGGTGCGATTCTACAAATTGCTGTTGCGACACTACTGGGTATGGCCGTTTCTATGTTCTGGGGATGGAGTTTTGGTTCAGCCTTAATCTTTGGTTTAAGTCTGTCATGTGCCAGTACCGTCGTATTACTTAAAGCGCTCGGCGATCGCGGTTTACTTGACTCCGTGAACGGCAAAATTGCTGTCGGTTGGCTACTGGTTGAAGATCTTGTGATGGTCTTGGCGCTAGTTTTACTCCCTGCCACAGCCGTATTGCTCGGTGGTCATGCCCTCCCTGGCACAGATACCTCACAAAGTATCTGGATCACCATTGGACTAACACTACTTAAAGTAACAGGCTTTATCGCCTTTATGCTCATTATTGGTAAACGACTTGTGCCAATGATCATGCAATTTGTCGCTCGTTTAGGTTCTCGCGAACTTTTCACACTTACAGTCGTTGCTGCCGCCGTATCGATTGCCTATGGCTCATACGCTGTATTTGGCGTTTCTATGGCCCTTGGCGCGTTCTTTGCTGGAATGGTGGTAAAAGAGTCTGACTTTAGCCATCGTGCCGAAGAAGAGACCCTACCGCTACGTGAAATCTTTGCAATCTTATTCTTCGTTTCAGTCGGTATGCTGTTTGATCCAAGAATATTGGTCGAAGAGCCACTCCATATCTTAGCTGTCGTGGCAATCATCATGGTCGGTAAAACATTAGCTGCCATGGCTTTAGTTTTATTCTTCCGTTATCCAATCAATACAGCCTTGACTGTTGGTGCAAGTTTGGCGCAAATCGGAGAATTCTCATTCATTTTAGCGACACTGGGTTTAGCTCTCGGATTACTCACACCTGAGGCACAAAATCTAATTCTCGCAGGCGCATTATTTTCTATTACGCTTAACTCTTTTATTTTCTCAGCAATCGAACCTGTTCAACGCTGGATTCGCGAACGCTCT
>NZ_DJLC01000228.1:0-8769 GCF_002434875.1 Acinetobacter sp. UBA6526
AGTAAATGTCAACAGACCCTAATAATTAAAACAAATAGATAAATATAAATTAACAAACCAAAAGGAAAATTGGTTTTGCTTGTATTTTATCTGTTTAAAAAAACAGCTTTAATTATGACGGTATAATTTTAAAAATCAGGTAAAATTACATACTGTTTGAAAATCAATCTGGATGAGTTTTTGAAACAAGCAAGGTGTGTGCATGGGACGTAGTTTAAAAAGTGCGAAATTACGTTCTGAGCAAATCAGTCTCCGGCTTTTTCTATGTATGGTCGTTATTATTTCTTCGATCCTATATATCTCTATCCCTCTGATTATTCAAAGCTATCAAGAATATATTAAGACAAATCAAGTGTTAACCGAAATTACTAGTCTGCGTGCCTTAGTAAAAACGGCCAATAAAATTTCTCGAGAACGCGCACCTGCCAATAAGGTTATGTCGAGTACTGTTGAAGAATTAGCAGCCAATCAAAAAGAGTTAGCTGAGTTTAGGTTGGTTGTGGATGATCAGATTGATCAGACCATAGCGACGTTAAAGCAAGGTGGATTTGAGTCGATTGCGACACATTTACAAACTGATTTCAAAGCAAAGTTGAATCATGGTCGTGAGGTTGTAGACGCTTATGCAAATATTCCCCATGCTCAGCGAACGTCTGCTCAATTTAATCATGCAATTTTTACGATGTTTGATGTTTGGGATGAGAGCAGAAAATATTTAAATGATTTGATGAAACAATCCAAAAGTAAAGACAGCAAAATGTCGAATTATTTTATTTCGATTTTGGTTCTTACGGATATGCGTGATCAAGCAGGGCGAGTTGCTTCAAATATTATGGCACCTGTGACGTTTGGTGAAAAAATCTCAGATATTAATCGAGCACGTTGTTTACAAACCCAGCATCAGTCTCAGTATTTATGGGCTTTGGTTGATACGATCCAACCTGAACAAACCAAGACTGATCAATATATACATTTACATCAACGAGTAAAAACAGAGTTTTTGGATAAAGGTTTACCTTTAATTACGAAATTACTCGATGAAAGCCAAAATAATCAAAACTATTTTCTTACTGGCACGCAATTAACCAATCGAATTGTAGATAAATTTACAACGGTTATGGATTTGCAGAACTATATTTTAGATTACAGTATTCAAGTTGCACACGAGCAGAATAAAAAAGCCAAGCAACAATTTATTTTTACCTTATGTATTTCTTGTCTGTCTTTACTGACGGCTATTTTCATTATGATTTATACAAAGCGGAAAGTATTTAGTCCGTTAATCAAAGCGCGAGAAATGATTCTACGCTTGTCAAATGCGTCAAAAGAAGAGTTAAAAACCAAACAATCCAGACAGGAGTTTTTATCTTTATTTGAGGCGATTGATCGTTTAAAAGTGATGTTGAATCAACGTGACATGATGGAGACGCAGCTTAAAAAGATTGCTAACTCAGATGTGTTAACAGGTGTCGCGAATCGTTTGGCTTTGGAAGAGTATGTCCATGCTCTGGAGCGCAAGCCGAGTGGTTTTTTAAACACGGGTGTGATTGTCGTTGATATTGATAATTTTAAATTTGTGAATGATCAGTATGGGCATATTGTGGGTGATCAAGTCATTTCCATAATTGCCGATCACCTTAAACATAATGTCCGAGCATCTGATTTAATTGTTCGTTATGGTGGTGATGAGTTTTTGGTTGTCATTGAAAATATTACGATAGATGCAGCAAAGGTTATTGCAGAAAGTATCCGTTCAGAAATTGCGAAAGAGCCTATCGCTATTTCCAACTCTGATGAATTGCTTTGGGTTTCGGTCAGTATAGGTGTGGCTGTTGGTGCTGAAAATTGGTTGGAGTTGTTAGAAAAAGCGGATCAGTCGATGTTAAGAGCGAAGGCAAAGGGTAAGAATGTAGTGGAAGGGTAAACATTCTTGCTCCAATCTATTTATTAACACCTCATCCATGCTTTCTTTTTGAATTATTTCTCGAACAGGTTTATATCCATATCTTTCTGAAAACCGCATTATTCCCTCAAATAAAAAAACGGTGAATGAATCACCGTTTTATCATGAAATTACAGTAAGTTGGATTTTATTTAAGCATCGGCTTTAAGAACTTACCTGTATGTGAAATCTCAACTTTAGCGACTTGTTCAGGTGTGCCTTCAGCAATAATTTGACCACCACCAGAACCACCTTCTGGACCTAGATCAATCACCCAATCGGCAGTTTTGATCACATCCAAATTATGCTCAATCACCACAATGGTATTACCCTTATTACGCAGCTCATGCAAGATGTCGAGTAACTTGGCAATATCATGGAAATGCAGACCTGTGGTCGGTTCATCCAAGATATATAAAGTTTTACCCGTATCACGTTTTGCTAACTCACGCGCTAACTTCACGCGTTGTGCTTCGCCACCTGATAATGTTGTCGCAGCTTGACCCAAACGAATATAACCAAGACCAACTTGAGTCAACGTTTCTAAACGACGATGAATGACAGGAATAGCACTAAAGAATTCAGCTGCATCTTCTACCGTCATTTCGAGTACATCGGAAATATTCTTGCCTTTATAACCGACTTCTAAAGTTTCACGGTTATAACGCTTGCCATGACAAGCATCACAAGGCACATACATATCTGGCAGGAAGTGCATCGCCACCTTGATCATGCCGTCGCCTTCACACGCTTCACAGCGTCCGCCTTTCACATTAAATGAGAAACGACCTGCGCTATAACCGCGTGCTTTGGCTTCAGGTGTCTGTGCAAATAACTCACGAATCGGCGTAAATAAACCTGTGTAGGTGGCTGGGTTTGAACGTGGTGTACGTCCAATAGGACTCTGGTCAATATCCACCACTTTATCCAAATGCTGTAAACCATCAATTGAATCAAACTTTTCAGCAGTCAGTGTGGTTGCACCATTCAATTGTGTTGCTGCTAAAGGCAATAAAGTACGGTTAATCAGGGTTGATTTACCAGAACCTGAAACCCCAGTCACACAAGTCATGATGCCGAGAGGAATGGTTAAATCGACATGTTGTAGATTATGCCCATTTGCGCCAGAGAGTTTGATGAATTCATCAGGACGAGGCGATTGAGTACGCTGTTTTGGTACTTCAATTTTAAGTTTGCCTGATAAATATTGACCTGTAAGCGAGTCGGCATGGTTCGCCAATTCATCATAAGTACCTTCGGCAATGACTGCACCGCCATGAATACCTGCGCCTGGTCCGATGTCAATAATATGGTCAGCAGCACGAATGGCATCTTCATCATGCTCAACCACCAGTACGGTATTACCTAAGTCACGCAAGCGAATTAGGGTTTGCAGCAAGCGATCATTATCCCTTTGGTGCAGACCAATCGAAGGTTCATCAAGCACATACATCACGCCCATCAGACCCGCACCGATTTGCGAAGCTAAGCGAATACGTTGTGCTTCACCACCCGACAAGGTTTCAGCCGAACGCGCTAAGCTGAGATAATTGAGACCAACACTGACCAAGAAGTGCAAACGTTCACGAATCTCTTTAAAAATTTTATCCGCGATTTCGCCTTTAGCACCTTCGAGATTGAGATCCTGATAATAACTTTCAGCATCACCAATCGACATCTTGGTAATTTCAGCGATGGTTTTATCTTTGACGCGAACATGACGAGAAATTTCATTCAGACGAGAGCCACCGCAGGCATCACACGCGGCATTCGACAGGTATTGCGCCAAATCATCACGCACATAATTTGATTCAGTCTCGCGATAGCGACGTTCTAAATGCGGCAAAATTCCTTCAAAGGCTTGCACACGACTGTGCTTACGACCACGTTCATCAATATAACTGAGGTCAATTTTCTCTTTGCCAGTGCCTTGTAAGAATTTCTTTTGTGTATCTTTGTCGAGTTGATTCCACGGTGTATCAAGTGGAATATCAAAGTGATCAGCCACTTTCTGCAACATGGTGTAGTAATAAGGACGCTGTCTGTCCCAACCACGAATTGCGCCTTGGCTAATTGAAATTTCAGGATTTGGAATGAGTTTATCTGCACTAAAATGACTACGCGTTCCCAAACCATCACAGACAGGACAAGCACCGAATGGATTGTTAAATGAGAATAAACGTGGTTCAAGCTCCGCAACAGCTCGATCACATTCAGGACAAGAGTGTTTTGCTGAGAATACGCGTTCTGGATGTTCGCCATTCATCCATGATAAAACAGCAATATCACCACCTAAACGTAAAGCCGTTTCAAAGGATTCCGCGATACGATTACCGAGATCATCACGGACTTTAAAACGATCGACCACCACTTCAATCGTATGTTTTTTCTTTTTGTCTAATTCTGGCGGCGTATCAATATCAATGATTTCACCATCGACACGGGCACGAACAAAACCTTGACCTTGAAGTTGCTCAAACAGTTGAGTGTATTCACCTTTACGCTCACGCACCACAGGCGCGAGCAGCATGAGTGCAGTCCCTTCTTCAAGTGCTTTCACTGCATCTACCATTTCTGAAATGGTCTGCGCCACCATGGGTAGATCATGTTCAGGACAATACGGTGTCCCTACACGCGCATACAGCAAACGTAAATAGTCATAAATTTCGGTAATGGTGCCCACGGTTGAACGTGGGTTGTGGCTGGTTGATTTCTGTTCAATGGCAATCGCAGGAGAGAGGCCTTCAATCGAATCAACTTCAGGTTTCTCCATTTGTGAAAGGAACTGACGCGCGTAGGCAGACAGTGATTCAACATAACGGCGTTGACCTTCGGCATACAGTGTATCGAAAGCAAGTGATGATTTGCCTGAGCCTGAGAGTCCCGTAATCACCACAAACTTGTCACGTGGAATATCGAGTGACACATTTTTTAAATTATGGGTACGTGCGCCTCGAATACGGATATGACTTTGACTCATAAATACATCTCGGAATTGTGCGAATAAAACGTGTATATAATAGCGATTTAAAATTGTTCAAGCTGTAACAAAACGATTTTAAACGTCAGATTGTGTCGGATTAGTGATTTTAAGTAAGTTTTAACATGAATTTTCTATATTGCCCAAGCCTTTATCAATGCAATTTAAATACCATTAAGTAAAAAATAAATTCCTGAAATCGAGGATCGTATGTCGAAAACGTTGAAGATTTCTATCTCGGCTATTGTGTTGACTGCTTTAGCTTATTTAATTTTGTCGCCATATTTTGTGATTTATCAAATTCGACAAGCGGTAGAACGAGATGATGTGAATGCTGTCGCAAGTTATGTGGACTTTCCTAGTGTGCGCCAGAGCTTCAAGGATCAATTCAATAATGAGCTGTTGCAAGAGTTTCCATCACGAGAAAATGAAGGCAGTTTTGTTGCATTAGGGGCCATGTTGGCATCTTCAATGGTCGATAAAATGGTGGATTTGATGGTGACACCTCAAGGCATCTCTTTATTATTACAGGGCAAAAAGTTCAAAGAAGGTTTGTCGTTTCAAGGCGAATCGGCACGAGAACCTCAAAATAAAGCACTAATAAATCATCAAGATGGTGCTGAGAAAGTGACTTATCACAGTCATTATCAGTCATGGAACCAATTTAGCGTTGAAATAGATGATCCAAAAACTCAATCTTCAGTCAGTTTAATCTTACATCGAGAGGGTTTGAGCTGGAGAGTCACGGAAATCATGTTACCTATCACGCAATTCAAATAGATCAGTGATAAATTGGAAAGCATTGCACGATAGAAAAGATCAGGAATAAGTAAAATGTTAGGAACGATTCTCGTTGCGTTGATTGCAGTATTACATGTTTATATTTTAGTGTTGGAAATGTTTTTATGGGATAAACCTTATGGTTTGAAAGCATTTGGCAATACACCCGAAAAAGCACAACTCACCAAAGTTCTGGCTCAAAATCAGGGTTTATATAATGGCTTTTTGGCAGCAGGTTTATTTTGGTCGCTTTGTGCTCCTGAAACGTATGCATTAGCGCTCGCCAATTTCTTTTTAGGTTGTGTATTGGTTGCAGGGATTTACGGTGGACTCACTGCCAGTAAGAAGATCATCTATATCCAAGCCGTACCTGCGTTGCTCGCGTTAATTGTGGTGAATGTTTTTTAGTCCAAAGATAAAAGTAGGCAGCGTCTCTAATTTATGCTTTAATGCGCCCAGTTTGAGATGAGCCTCATACAGTATATTGGCGATACAATATACGACTAAGCCCCTTAATTGGGGCTTTTTTACGTCCTTAATAAAGCGCGTTAAGGGTTTATCCATATCAATTTGACGACGTAATTTGTAAGCATCGCAAGTGTTAGGTTAGAAGCTGTCATTTTCAGTCAGTTCAGCGAAATTAGTGCAAGAAATGCTTTGTTGATAATGAAATAAGTAAATTAAAATTAAAGACTTATAAATACAGAGTAATAATAATGTTAAAAAATCTGATTTTATTGTGCTGGGGGATCTGTGCAAGTTTTAGTGTATATGCGCAAGAAACAAAGATTACGGGATTTGATCAGTTCTTCAATTTAGATGTGGAACATCATTATGAATTGGAATTAAAAAACTTAAATCCTAGCGCGCAAATCTGGACGGCATTTTATATTGTGGGCGTGCCTAAATCGGCAGGCATGCAGACCAAAGCTGATTTTACTGTAATGGGTGATGGTTTACTTTCACAAGCGCATCCGACAAATCCAACTGAAGTTATGAGCTTGATGGCAAATGATTTACCGATTCGTCAGAACTATTCTCTTAAAGCATTTGATGATTTAGCCAGTGAAATTGAAAGCCAAACAGGTGTTAATATTCAAGATCCTGACGTAAATGGTGCAGCGAATGTCCGCGTATATGGGCGCATTTTGGACTGGATTCCTGAATATAATTTGCAAAAGCCCGCTGTGATTTCTTTCGGTATTACAGATGCACAAGATTTTGATATTAAGGCAGCTTATATCATTGTTGGTGAAGGGGAAAAAACTCCGCAGTTAATGCAGCTGAATATTCAGGAAAAAGCTGATCCAGAGCAAGTTCAGCAAGCGTTTAAAGAGACCACTAGAAGTTCAGAGTTTAGATTAGCTCGCTTTGAGACTAAATTTTTAATCTTCTTTGTGATACTCGCGGCGACAATCTTTTTAAATTGGCACAGATTCCGCAGAGGTTAAGACAGAAAAGTGCTTAAAAAGAAAAATATTGGATAGATGAATCTTTGGCTGATAGCAATTCGCTATTTGCACCTCGCTTGTTGAAGTGAGGTGCAATTTATGACTCGCTTAATCTAATCCTAACCATTGGCGTTGTTGATAAGCACTATCCCAAAATAACCATTCTAGTTTGGCGCCCATGGTATAAGCTGCGTGCATTTTGGCTAAGGTATCTTCATCACAACGCGCGGCCACTTTGTCAATGGTTGCAATCACATTGCTTACGGCTGTATTGAATTCCTCCCCAGCATAGGTATCAATCCAAGCTTGGTATGGGTTATTGGCAACTGATTTATCAACGATGTCTTTACCAACTTCTGCATAAATCCAGAAACAAGGTAACAGTGCTGCCAAAATCACAGGATAGCTTTCTGACCAAGCTGTTGCGGTGAGGAATGAAGTGTAGTGATGACAAGCAAGTGTTAATGGCGTTGATTCAAATTCTGTTTTGCTGACATTAAATTCCTGCATAAAATCACTATGCAAACTACGTTCTACGATAATTGCGATTTTAGCGGCTTCCGAAAATTGAATAATATCATCAGCGTCATAGGCTTTTGCGGCAGCTACGGCAAGCGCACGACCATAAGCCACAAGATAATGTGCATCTTGAATTACATAATGACAAAAGACTTCACGGTTTAATGTGCCTGCTGTAAGTTCTTGATTAAAAGGAAGTGCAAGAATTTTTTGATATAAGTCTTGATTTCGTTGCCATACATCTTGTGAAAAAGTCATGCTTTGAACCTATAAAAACATAAAAACGATTTTGGCAAAACTATAGCAGAGATCGTTGCAATCTCTATTCTTCTCACAACAACAGCAACAATCTTTTCTATCTTTCAGTCAAAACTCGCCTACAATAGTCTCATTTTTATCACTCGACGATTTCGAATAAAAGGCTGCTCATGAAGCATTTTCGTTTTTCAATTTTCTTTACAGTGGTGTGTTTAGCACTATCTGCCTACTGGGGCTATACGCATGGCCCAGAAGCAGGCGTGGCAACGATGCTGAAAGCATTGACGATTACTGCAATTTTGGCGGTGATGGAAGTTTCACTTTCTTTCGATAATGCGGTTGTGAATGCTTCAGTTTTACGTAACTGGGATCATTTCTGGAAAATGATTTTCTTAACGGTAGGTATTCTGGTTGCTGTCTTTGGTATGCGTTTAATTTTCCCTGTTGTGATTGTCGCGGTGACAGCAGATATGGGCATGATTGAAGTTGCGAAATTGGCTTTGAATGATCCAAAAACATACTCGGAACGTTTAATGGCACATCATGCTGAAATCTCAGCCTTTGGTGGTACTTTCTTACTGATGGTGTTCTTAAACTTCTTCTTTGATGATGGTAAAGAAACCCATTGGTTTAAATGGTTAGAGTCTAAACTTGCGCATCTCGCGAGTGTCCCTGCGATGTCGGTATTTCTCGCTTTGATTGCCATGATTATCATGGCGGCAAATGTTGATGAGTCTGCACGTTTGGCCGTGACGATGTCGGGTATTTGGGGAATTGTGGTCTATATTGGGGTACAAGTCCTGAGCCATTTATTGGGTGGTGAGCCAGAAATTGATGAC
>NZ_DJLC01000004.1:0-4382 GCF_002434875.1 Acinetobacter sp. UBA6526
TAGATTTGCTTCTTCATCACCTAATTGCATTACATAGTTTAATGAAGTTGAAATATCATCTCCTTTACTGAATGACATTCCAAGTGATAAAGCTTGTTTATCTTCTACAAATCCACCAAGTGATGATGGTCCATAACCATAGAAGTCATGAGACCAAGCAAAGTTTGTACCTAGTGTCCAAGCAGTATTGTTAAAGTTTTGGTAATTCGCACCACCAACAATTCTATACGTAGCTGATGTTGCATCTGCTCCAGGCTGACTTTCACAATAAGATCCATTACCAAACAAGGCATCAACAATGTTGGCACCCATATTAGTTAATGAATTGGTATCGACTTCCATTGTGTAATCAAGAGTCATTTCTTTCTCACTGCCTGATGAGTAACGTTTTGCAGCTCTCCATGCGGCACCACCTGTAGTAGCAAATGTAGCTGCAACAGCATCTCTTTGAGCTTGACTCATCTTTTGAGCAAATCCAAGGCACAAATGACCACCGCTGCCTTCAACAAAACCGTTTCTTGCAACAAAGCCTTTACCAAGATCATCCATACCATCGATATGAACAATTCCTAATTCTGTTAATAAGAATGCACTGTCAGCGCCCAATCCTCTAGTGATTGGATCAGAAGCAGAGAAATTTGTTGTTGTTCCAACATCAAATGACCAAACATCCATATCGTCATGGAAAGCTTTAGATGTATAATCTGAAGTTGCAGAATAAACAGCGCCATTTGGAATTGATGAACGTGTATTATAAGTTAACAATCCATCAAATGTTGTAATCGCATTACCTGCAATATCTGTGCCACAACCAGTAGCACACACGGTATCAATCACGCTTTCAAACGTTGCAAGTAGTGCAACTTTCTCAGAGTTTGTACCGTAGGATTGAGCAGCAAAGTTAGTTAATAACGCGGTTGCACCTGATGCATCACTGATTGCATTAATTTGGTCTGATGCAGTAATTGCAAGAGGGTAGTTAGGTCGATAAGCTACCTCACCTTGAAGAACAGTTCCACCAACGTTAGTGTTAAAGCTCATACCTAAAATCTCGATATCTTCAGGATAGATGAACTGATATTTTGCAAGCTGTAATGGTGTAATTGCTGGAAGCAATGTTGCACCATAACCTAGATAAGCAAGAGTTGATGCTGCGTGGTCATTTCCTAACGCAACACAAGCTTGTGGGTTATGAACAACAGTTCCGTCGTCGATTTCAACACCAAAGTAAATCCTATGCGCATTATCTTTTGAGTTCTGGTGAGCAATATCACCATTAGCTGATGTTCCACCTAAAGCTCCAAGTGACAAACCGGTAAATCCACCACAAACACCACTACCAAATGCTCCATTAGCTAGTGCCAACTGGAACATGTCAGCAGACGTAAGTGTTCCAGCCGCAGCCGCAGTTGGAACATCTTTGTTAGCAACTGTAAATGATGTGCCATCAGCACCTAATGCAGCAACGTAATGCTTTGTCCAGTTGCCGTATTGTGCAATATATGCGCCAACATGGTCACCCGCTAAGACGCCGGCCTTACCAACAAATTGAATGTAAGGAGCTTTAGAGTGATAGTTTGCATAATAGAAACCTAAATCAACACCAGTTCCAATGTCATCAAGATAAGTTCTAGCAGCTAAGCCCCATTGCCCATCGTCTCTAGCATGTTTGTATCTTTGATCGGTGCCTAGCATTTCAATCGTAGCTTTAGCACCTTGCCAAGCTTGAAGATTTGAATCAGTGTAAACATTTTCAGCTAACTGAGTTCCTGTTAATCTTTGATTAGCATCCCAGAATGCAGCACTAGTGAAAGGTGCGGCACCATTTTCAACCGAGAAAACACCTGAAGTTTCAGCAGAACCAAAGTCGACGGCTGCAGCAGCTGCAGAATAAGCTCCCCATTCAGCCCCAGCAGCACTAACTTGAGCAGCTCTGGCTAGAGCAGCTGTGTCATAATACTGTCTTGTTGCAGTAGCCAAGTGAACGGTAGACGATGCTTGGTTACATGTGTTTCCAGCTCCAGCATTACCAACCATATTGTATGCATAAGTACAATGACTGTTTGTGCTGAAATTTTTCTCATCTTTATTTGATCCACTAACTAATAAACTTGTTGCACCTGTTCCAGCAACATCACTTCCAAAGAATGCACCTTTTGGATCGATCTCAACATGGCTCTCACTGAACTGAGTGTAAGCTTCGATTGTCCAATCACCCGCACCGAAAGTAAGAGTTAACTGTTCAGTTGGCAGAAGAGCATCTCTTATACTTGCGCCAGGTGCTCTTAATGCAGAGAGGTCAACAGCGTTAGTCACAAGACCATTCATTCCAATTGGAATAAAAGTTGCTTCACCCCAACTTGTAACAAATCGTCCAGCTGTAACATCAACAAAGCCGATGTCTGAACCAGCGTCAAATGAAGTTGTTATGTAAGCGTCAAGAAGAGTGAAATCTGATTCTAATTCATCTTTTGCGTCATTTGCTAGAGGGAATTTTTCTGCATCATTAAAATCAAGCACGGGGTTGTAGCTTGTAATAAATGAAGCATTGATACCTACTCCAGAATCTGTTCTTGCACTAATTTCAGAAAAAAGTTTTTGAGTAGCATCGATGACGTCTCCAGAGTTTTGGAAGTTCAAGCTTCCGTCATCTGAGTTAACATCACCAAGTGGAATAGCGTTTGTAGAAGCATTTCCATAACCATCTGTTCTAGAAGTCGCACAACCAGCGCTATTTTTGTTCGTGCCTTTTATGTTCGCCTGTCCAGCTGCAGTAAAATTATTAAAAGTTGTATTCAATCCAACTTGCGCATCAGAAAAACCAGAAGAGAAACCCAAAGCTTCTAAAGTTGCATTTGAATGTGCAGTGCTTCTACCATCTTGTAATTTACAATCCATGTCTTCAGCTCTTATGCTTATACCTGAAGTGATTGTTGTATTAATTGTTCCAGTTAAACCCGGAAGGTTCAAATCAGCCGCAGTGGCATGAAATGAAATTGGTGACAATGCTAGTGCTAACATTGGCACAATCGTTAGTTTCAGAAATTTCATCATTAGTATTCCCCCGTTTGAAATATCGTAACACATTAATGCAACAATACTGAATTATACAGTAGTATAAATTACAACATTATTGTTGCTTTGGTATGCATTGAACTTAAAAACTAACAAATAGTCAAGGACTTATAGCGATCAATTTTTAAATATATTGCTTTTTTGCAACACTTTTCATTTTAACTTATAAATTATTGATTTTATTATATATAAGCCTCTCAGCCATACTTACTATTGATCCCTGGTCTGAGCGATCAGTGAAAATAGACGACTTGTAACCTAACGTTTTCATATACTGAGCCACACGCTCACTAATACATATATATGTAATATTTAATGCCTTATTTTTTAAGCTATGATTTTCAATTAGCGTGTTAAATATAGTAGCTGTAAATTTAGAATATATAAGTACTAGTCTAATTTTGTTTTCATTTATTAATTTTATCGTTTGTTCTTTCAACTTTTTACTTGGGATGACTTTGTAAACTATTATTTTTTTTATTATAAATTTTTTTATAAATTTCTCTGCTTCTTCAGAGATTACGTCTCCACACATATAATTTATTTGATCAATAACTTCATTTTTAATGATATGATTTGCAAACTCAGAAAAATTTTCAAATATTTTAATTATTTTTTCAGCTCCTTCATTTTTACATAGCTCAGCAACTTTTGAGCCAATGATAAAGAATCGATTATCAACAAAAAAGCTTTTATTAAAATTTTTGTTTTTCAGTAATGCGTAAATTGCTTGCTTACTGGATATTAAAAATAATTCATTATTGAATTTATTTTTATGATCACTCAAGTATTCAAATGAAATACATGGATCAATGCAGCTCGCTATCATTTTATTTTGCAAAATTCTTGAAAGCTCTAGTGCATCTTGCTCAGGGCGTGTAATTAAAATCATTTTCTAATTTATCCAATTGATTAATTTTTTGCGCACCCACAGATGATAAAATCTCATTACCTAATGATTGGCTTAATTCAATTGATTGATCCTTGTCACCTTTTACGGAGCTACTAAATAATTTTTTACCATCGTGTTCAAAAAGTTCACACGAGACCACAATTTGTTTATCATTAATTTTTGCATAAACTGAGACAGGGCTGTTACAATTCGCATTTATTATTCTCAATACCTCTCTTTCAGAACGACATTCTATTTCTGTCTTTGAATGATTAATAGAGTTAAAGATTCCTTTCAATTTCGTGTTTCGCATTGCTTGTATTCCAACAGCGCCTTGACATGCTGCTGGCAAAAAAAACTCATGTCCAAGAACTTCAGTGATTTGATCATCGACATTAAGTCTTTGTAATCCCGC
>NZ_DJLC01000208.1:0-226 GCF_002434875.1 Acinetobacter sp. UBA6526
CCAAATCCAATCCCGTAATCATCTCAGTGACAGGATGTTCAACCTGTAAACGCGTATTCATTTCCAAGAAATAAAATTCGCCAGATTGATCCAACAAAAATTCAACCGTTCCCGCGCCGATATAATCACAAGCTTTCGCGGCAGCAACAGCTGCTTCACCCATTTTTTGACGTAATTCAGGCGTCATTACTGGACAAGGTGCTTCTTCAACAACCTTTTGATGACG
>NZ_DJLC01000208.1:546-1021 GCF_002434875.1 Acinetobacter sp. UBA6526
CAACCTTTTGATGACGGCGTTGAATCGAACAATCTCGTTCAAATAGATAGACATAATTGCCATGCATATCACCAAAGACTTGGATTTCCACATGACGCGGTGCGATCACGGCTTTTTCAATAATCAGCTCACCAGAACCAAAGGCATTTTCTGCTTCTGAACGTGCTGTTTTTAAAGCCTCTAGTAAATCAGCAGATTGATGAACCAGTCGCATACCGCGACCACCACCACCCGCTGAGGCCTTAACCATCAAAGGAAAACCAACTTTTTCAGCCTGCTCAGCCAAGTATTCAATCTCTTGCTGATCTCCCTCATAACCCGGAACACAAGGAACACCTGCTTCAATCATGGCAATTTTGGATAAGCGTTTACTGCCCATCAGATGAATTGCAGCAGCATTTGGCCCAATAAAAGTGATGTCATTGTCGCTGCAAGCCTGAGCAAAATCGGTATTTTCAGACAAGAAACCATAACC
>NZ_DJLC01000208.1:1343-2599 GCF_002434875.1 Acinetobacter sp. UBA6526
ATTTTCAGACAAGAAACCATAACCCGGATGTACGGCATCTGCGCCTGTTTTTTGACACGCAGCAATGATATTCGCAATCGATAAATAAGATGCTGAAACTTTCGATTCACCAATATAAACCGCTTCATCAGCAACCTGAACATGACGAGCATTAGCATCGGCATCTGAATACACAGCAACTGTTTGATAACCCATCGCTTTTGCGGTTTGCATCACCCGAACAGCAATCTCACCACGATTTGCGACTAAAACTTTTGAAAATTTCATTATTGTTCAGTCCAAGTTGGTAAACGTTTTTGAATAAATGCCATCGTACCTTCCTGCCCCTCTGCACCACCGACTGCTTGCGCAAATTGTTGTGCAGCATCATCAAGTAAAGACTCTAAAGGTTCGTTCAAAGTACGATGTAACAGTGCTTTGGTATTGCGGGAGGCTAAAGGTGCAGCACGCTTGATGTGTTGAATGGTCTCACTGAGTAACTGCTCAAGTTCAGTTTCATCATGTACCACATCATGCACAACCCCTAGTTTCTGTGCAGTTTCACCATTAAAGCGTGAACCTAACAATGCCAAACGACGTGCTTGAGTCAGTCCAATTCGTTTCACCACAAACGGTGCGATTTGCGCTGGCAAAACACCTAAACCAGTCTCGGGCAAACCAAACTGTGCTGTATCTCGACTAATCGCAATATCCGAAACACAAGCTAAGCCAAAGCCGCCACCTAGCACAGCACCTTCCAAAACGGCTACTACCGTTTGTGGAGCTTGATCGACTTGCTCAATCATGGCACCAAAGCGACGATTGAAATCCACATAAGGCTTTAAACTGCCGACATTGGCTGCTTCGAGACGCAATGCCGCCATATCTTTAATGTCACCACCAGCACAAAAATGACCACCTTGACCACGTAAAATGACAGCGCGAATCGAGGTATCATTCTCAATATGGGTAAATACCTGTTGAATGGCATTGACCATGTTGAGACTCATGGCATTACGGCTTTCAGGTCGATTGAGCCAAAGTGTTAAAATGCTACCGTGTTGTTCAAGTTGGATGCTGTCATCAACCTGTAGATCAGTAAGAGAAGTTGAAAGTGTCATTTTTCTTCTCCTATTTTATTTCTGTTTCTTCGGCAAAATATCCATCAATTTACAGATGATTCCGAGCATGATTTCATCTGCACCACCACCAATCGAGCCTAAACGACCATCACGATAAAGTTGTGACGCTGGGTTATCCCACATAAAACCATTTCC
>NZ_DJLC01000208.1:2942-4628 GCF_002434875.1 Acinetobacter sp. UBA6526
CCCCAGTACTGTAAGCAACTATCAGCAACTTCACGAGTTAAACGTCCTGCTTTGAGTTTCGCCATCGACGCCAACATGGTGACATTCTCGCCTGCGATGTGTTGCTCACAAGCTTGATAAGTGAGTGCTTTGAGTGCTTCGACCTCGGTCATCAACTCAGCAAAACGGAAATGCACATACTGATTGTTAATGAGCGGCTGACCAAAAGTAGTACGATCTTTTGTGTAATCAATGGTTTGTTTTATCACATTTTCCAAACCGCCAATGGCATTGGCACATGCCCACATCCGTTCTTCTTGGAACTGCATCATCTGCATCATAAAACCCATGCCCTCAGCACCGACTAAATTGCGCTGTGGTACACGAACATTGTCGAAATAGACTTGAGCTGTTGTGGTTGAACGCATGCCCAATTTATTGAGCGGTTCTGAAAAACTAATCCCTGCCGTTTTTGCTGGAACAATAATCATCGATTTATTGACATGCGGTTTGTCATCTGAGGTATTGGCAAGTAAACAAAAGAAATCTGCTTGTAGTGAATTAGTGATCCACATCTTACTGCCATTAATGATGTAATCATCGCCATCTTTTTTTGCTGTCGTTTTTACTGCTGCAACATCAGAACCAGCATGAACTTCTGACACGGCAATCGATGCCACATATTCACCACGAATTGCAGGATTTAAAAACTCATCTCGTAATTCCTGACTGCCAAAACGAGCTAGTGCAGGTGTTGCCATATCGGTTTGCACCCCAATGGCCAATGGCACCCCACCACATGCAGCACGACCTAATTCTTCTGCGACCACAAGGTTATAAGAATAATCGAGACCTAAACCGCCATTTTCCTCAGGCTTACAAATACCCAGTAAACCTAAATCCCCCATTTTTTTAAAGACTTCATGGATTGGGAAACGCCCAGCTTCCTCCCAATCAGGAATAAATGGATTGAGTTCATTTTCTACAAACTGACGTGCTGTACGGCGTAATGCATCATGCTCTGCGGTAAATTTCATGGTTTTGTCCTAAATATTTTTATTGCCTAAATTTTGTGTTGAATTAGAAACGTGACACGCCAAATCGTGTTGGATTTAGTTCACGTTGCTGTGCTTCATAAATGGTCTGTAACAAGAAGATCAGAACCTTACGAGTATCTCGTGGGTCGATAATGCCATCGTCATGCAACATTGCAGTGTTGAACAATGCCGTTGATTGCTGTTCCAGTTTCATTGAAGTACTTTGTTCTAGAAAATCCAGCATCTGTGGATTCGGCTCCATGCCTGAAGCTTTCTGTTTCCCCTCAGCAACGATCCTTAACACCTTGCCCGCTTGCGCCGCACCCATCACAGCAACATGTGAGTTCGGCCAAGCAAAGATAAAATCAGGCGATAAACTACGCCCACACATGGCATAGTTGCCTGCGCCATAAGAACCAGCGATGACAATCGAAATTTTTGGCACGGTAGCGTTAGCAACCGCTTGGATTAATTTCGAACCATGCTTAATGATGCCGTTCTGTTCAGCATCTGTTCCCACCATAAAGCCAGTGGTGTTATGCAAAAATAACAGCGGACGTTGCGTCTGTTCACAGAGGTGAATGAACTGCGCAGCCTTTACCGCACCTTGTGGTGTGATCGGACCATTATTGGTAATAATACCAATATGCATTCCGCCAATTTTCGCCCA